>JAISRW010000156.1 GCA_031273405.1 Treponema sp. | reverse complement strand
GAGTTCCCGGTGATACGGTTTTTGCCTTTGAAGATGTCGGTGATGTAGGAACCTTTCCAGGGGGCGGCGTTCAGAAGGGAGCGGAGGTTGCGGTCGGCCTTGTGGTTGGTGTGGAAGTTGAGCCAGTCTTTTTGGGAGATGTCCCGGGATGCGTTGAGGCCGATAAAGATGACGCCGGGTCGGAGGCTGCCGATATGCTCTTCGATGCAGGCGGTGTCGGTGATGTCCTGTTCGTCCCACACCGCCCAGCTTGCCCATTTGCCGTAGCGTGTTCTGATTTCCTCAAAGTGTTTTTCGGTCATGGCCCACCCGCCTGTGTTCAACGTGTTCCGTAATGAAACTCCTTTCTGCGAAACGCGATCCTGGCCGACGGCCGGCAGTCAAAGATCGCCTCTAGTATACCGCCGCCGGAAAAAAAAATGCAAGGCGGGCGCCCGCGGGCCGGAGCCGGCGGTTTCGCGCTTTCCGCGGTTACCCGCTTTTTTCGTATGCCGCCGCCTGCCTAAAAAAGGACCATGGAAAAATAAGTAACCGTATCGGGGCCGTTATGGTACTTGAGGCCCCCGGCCCTGCTCAATTCGGCCACATTGATACCCGCGGCTTCCACCGGAGGAAAAACCTCGCCGGGGAAGCGGCAGGGGGCGGGATAGGCGCAGGTTCCGCAGAGGGTACAGGCGCCGGCGCCGTAAACCGGATTGGTTTTGCCGAATTTCCGGTGGATTTCCCGGGTAAGCCGGTTGTGAAGCTCCCTGGCCTTTCCCATTCCCACGATATCAAAGGAATCTTCCAGCCCATAGCGGGTGGTAAAAACAAAAACCCGGGGGAAAGCGAGGATCTTCTTCCTGTGCTCTTCGAGGGTCCCCGCCGCCGGCGGACAGGCCCAGTTTTTGTTATAGTTTCCGCACCGGTCCGCCTCGCAGGCCTTGAACAACTCCGGCGAGAAAACCAGGTCCGCCGCGGCGATATCGGCGTATTCCCATACCCGTCCGCTCACCTCCGCCTCCAGTTCTTCCTTCCTGCCCATAATCCTTCCTTAATCCTTTCCCGCGTCTTCAACCAGATCCGGCAAACTATACAATAGCTTTTACAGAATAGCTTGTACCCCTTGTTTATACCAGCAGTAAAAAGTTAATATGCCCCGGTTCCGGCTCCGCAAGGCCTTGACTTCCCTGTCTAGGGGCCATAAACTTTGGCATTAGGAGCATAATTGGACGAGAGTATTACCATAGTGCTGGACAACCGGGATATCTTATCCGGGGTCTGCGGCGCCAACGACGGGAACCTTAAAGTCATAGAGGGGTTCCTGGGGGGGCGTATCGCCGCCAGGGGGAACGAGATCCGGCTTGAAGGCGCCGACGACGCGGGGGTCAGCCGCTTTAGAACCGTGATGGACAACCTTATCGCCCTGGTCAGGGAAGGGGAAAATCCTTCCCCTGAATATGTCCGGGCCCTCACCGGGTCGGGCGCCCCTGCCGAGGAAGAGGCTATCATCCAGATTCCCCACGGGTTCCACCGGGTCTACCCCCGGGGCGGAGGCCAGGCGCGGTATGTCCGGGGCATGCGGACGTATGATATTTCCTTCTGCATAGGCCCTGCGGGCACGGGCAAGACCTTTCTCGCCGTCGCCGAAGCCCTGCGGCTGGTGCTTTCGAAAAAAATGCGCAAGCTGGTGCTGACCCGCCCGGTGGTGGAGGCGGGGGAGAGCCTGGGGTTCCTCCCCGGGGATCTCATCCAGAAGGTAAACCCCTATCTCAGGCCCCTCTATGACGCTATGGAGTCTCTGGTTCCTTACGAGGTGATCCGCCGCATGGAAGAAGGGCGGATCATAGAAATCGCCCCCCTGGCGTATATGCGGGGGAGGAGCCTCAACGAATGCGTGGTCATTCTGGACGAGGCCCAGAATACTACCAAAGAGCAGATGAAGATGTTCCTCACCAGGATAGGGGAGGGCGCCCGGGCGGTGATCACCGGCGACGCCACCCAGATTGATCTTCCCAGGCCCGGCGATTCCGGGCTTTTGCATGCGGTTTCCGTACTTTCCGGCGTGGAAGGGCTTTTTTTCGCCTACCTCCATACCGCCGATGTGGTCCGCAACCCTCTGATAAAAAAGATCATCCAGGCGTACGGCGCCGCCGAAAAGGGCGGAACCGGAACCGGGATCAGCGGCGGAACATGAAAACAAAGCCTGATCCGGGGGCGTTTTTTGCCCTGATTAAGAAAATTATCCCCCCTTCGTTTTTTTCGGGCCCCGCCTGTGTTGCGGCGCTCTCGCTGGTTTTCTGCGTCATAGTGATCGTGGGGAATATGCATTCCGTCAAGGGCGATATGGGGGCTCCCGAGGATTTTGAAACAGGCAAGGTCGCCGACCGGGATGTAATCGCCCACCAGGCCGTTACCTATGAGGATGAAAAAGCGACCCGGCTGCGGCGGGAAGCCCAGGAGAGCCAGGTTCCGGCGGTTTTCCGTTATTCCTCCAAGGACTCAGACGCCGTCCGCGGCAAATGGAAGCGTTTCCTCTCGGCCGCCCGGGCGCATTTGGATGGCGGCGGCTCCGGGGAAGGCTTTGTTTCGGCAATCCGGACGGAATTTCCTTCTTCCTTCAGCGCCGATGTTCTGGACGCTTTTTACCGGGCCGGGGATCGGGAAGAACTGCTCCTGAACGGATCGGCGTTGCTGGAAGCGGTGCTGGAGAAGGGGATCTTTGCTATCCCCCCGGCCGGCCTGGAGCGGCTTAATCCGGATCTGGCGGAATTGATCCGCGATTCCAACGGCAGGGTAGAGCGGGAACGGGTTCGTTATGACGCTGTCATTACCCGGGACAAGGTGCCTGAGGCCCTGGACCGTATCATCGACGCCGGGAATTATTCTCCTTCCTTTGCCGCTCTGGCTCCCAGGCTCCTGGCCCCGCTGATTTCTGAAAACGTGTTTTATTCCCCCGATGAGACGGTCCGCAATGTGCTGGAAACCAGGGAGAAAATAGAACCGGTGTTGAAATATATCGAAAAGGGCAAAAGGGTAGTACGAAAAGGGTTTCTTATTACCGAGGAGGACATGATAGGGCTTCACGCCCTCAATATGTCCCTGCCGGGGAACGATATCAGGAATATTATCTCCCGGATTATGCTTCTTGTGCTCCTCTTTAGCCTGCTGGTTTTTTACTGCGCCAATAATTACATAGGCCGGGCTCTGAGGGATTCGGAAGCCTATCTTGTATGCGCCCTTTCTGTTTTTTATATTGCCGGCGTCGTGCTGGTGCGGACGCTTTCCCTGGGGGAGACCGTTCCCGTGTCCCTGGTGGTTCCTACCGCCCTGGTCGTGATGCTCCCTTCCATCCTGGTTAACCCCCGGCTTGCCCTGCTCCTGGCTATGGCCCTGCCCCTGGGCGCTTTTTTTACCGGCTCTTTCGATTCCTACGCCTATTTGTTCGCCCTTGTTTCGGGGGTGGTCGCCTCTTTTGTCCTCAGGGGGTCGGAAAAGCGGATGGATTTGGTCAAAGCCGGCCTCGTTATCGCCGCCGCCAACTGCGCCGCCATAACCGCCATCCTGCTCGCCCAGCGGGCCCCCGCCGGCGCTTATCCCGGCGCCCTGTTCTGGTCCGCCTTTAACGGCGCCGCTTCGGGCATGCTGGTTCTGGGGTTCCTCCCCCCCCTGGAACACGCCCTTAACGCCGCTACAAGCTTCAGGCTCATCGAGCTTTCGGACCTCAACGCCCCGGTATTGCGCCGCCTTTTTACCGCCGCTCCGGGGACCTACAGCCATTCCATCATGGTGGCCAATCTGGCCGAGGCGGCCTGCCAGGACATAGGGGCCAACGCCCTTCTGGCCAGGGTGGGGGCCTACTATCACGACATAGGCAAGATGGAAACCCCCGAGTACTTTGTGGAAAACCAGACCGATTATAACAAGCACGACGACATGGCGCCCCGGCTTTCGGCCACGGTGATCCGCAGCCATGTCAAGCTGGGGCTGGAGAAGGCCCGGCAGTTGGGGCTGCCCCGGGAGGTGTCGGACATCATCGTGGAGCATCACGGCAATTCGGTGATCACCTGGTTTTATAACAAGGCCCTGAAGCAGGAAAAAGGGGACTCCAAAAAGGGCGCGGTCAACATGGAAGATTTTTCCTATCCCGGAACGCCGCCGCGATCCAGGGAAAGCGCCGTGGTGATGCTGGCGGACGTGACCGAGGCGGCTGTCAGGACCCTGGACAGGCCCAACGCGGCGAAGCTGGAAAAATTCATCCAGGAGCTTTTCAACGCCAAAGCGGAACACGGCCAGCTTGCCCGGGCCGAACTGACCTTCAGGGATCTTGAAACGATAAAGAACGCTTTTGTCCGGGTCCTGGCGGGGTATTATCATTCCAGGATTGAGTATCCCAAGATGGGCAAAGATTCGTCTCCGGCAAAAGATGAAGCCCAGGAAGGGCAAAAATGAACCGGGTGGATGTGAGCGCCGCCGAGGTCCCCCTGCCTCCCTGGAAGGGCAGGGCAAAAAGTTTTATCCTCAAGGTGCTGAAAACCCTCCGCCGGGACGGCTGGGATCTTTCGGTGCTTTTTTGCGGCGACCGGTATATTAAGACCCTCAACGCCAGATACCGGAACAAAGACGAAGCCACCGACGTTCTTTCGTTCGCCCTTGGAGAAACGGCGGAGTCCGAAAAAGGAAACCGCTATCTTCCGGGGGATATTGTCATCTCTCTGGAAACCCTGGAGGAAAACGCGGGATATTTCGGGGTTTCCCGGGACGAGGAACTGCGCCGCCTCCTGGTTCACGGTATTCTTCACCTTGACGGGATGGATCACGCAACCAACAAACCGGGGGAGCCTATGCTTCGATTGCAGGAAAAA
Source organism: Treponema sp. (assembly GCA_031273405.1). The sequence goes on along the minus strand of JAISRW010000156.1, from coordinate 6,232 downwards.
ATATTAACCCAATTGGCCGGAGAGCGCATCACATGAAGACTATCTTTAAGAAGGGCGGTGAAATCGACAAAAAGGCCTACGATGCTCTGGAGACGGATCAGCGGGAAATGATCCAGGGGGTGTTCGAACTTTCGGAAACCACGGTGAAGGAAGTGATGGTCCCGCGTATCGATACGGTTTTTCTTGCCGCCTCCGCTTCCAGGGAGGAACTTCTCCAGAGGATCAGCGAGAGCGAGCATTCCCGGTTTCCGGTATACCAGGAAACCATCGATAATGTGGTGGGGGTTCTCTATGTCAAGGATGTGCTTAAAAGCCTGGTGAGGAACGATCCGTTTGATATACAGAAACTTGTACGGAAGCCGTTCTTTGTCCCCGAGTCCAAACATATCGACGATCTCCTCAAGGAACTCCGCCGCCGGCGGGTCCATATCGCCGTGGTGGTAGACGAGTACGGGGGAGTCTCGGGCATCGTCTGCATGGAAGACATTCTGGAGGAAATCATCGGCGACATCCAGGATGAATTCGATAATGAAAAAGAGGATATTCTCAAGCTGGGGGAAAAGACCTGGCTCTGCGACGCCAGGGTCAACCTCGAAGATCTTTCGGAAACCATAGGGGCCGGGCTTCCTGTGGAAGACTTTGATACCCTTGGGGGGTTTGTTTTTGACCTTTTCGGAAAGATCCCCGTACAATACGAGAAGGCCGTGTACAGGGGCTGCGATTTTATCGTCCAGGATATGGAAGGGCACAAGATTAATACGGTGAAGATCATAGTCAACCAAAAAGAGGAATGAGAAAGCGGCGACGGGAACCCTGAAGAAACACGGGAGCCTGTGGCATTTGGAGGTTTTATGCGCGAAGCGCAGCAAACTGCTGGCTTGTTGATTGGCGCCGCCCTTGCGGCGTGTTTGTTCTGCCGCCCCTTCCCGCTTTCCGGCCAGTCGCCGGGGGTGCAGAACACGAACCCCGCCTACTGGCATGACCGGGGGAGGGCCGCCATGGTTGCCGAAGACTGGTATACCGCGGCGGAATCCTTTATCGAGGCCCTGCGCTTTAATCCCGCCCACGCTGAGGCGGCCGCGGCGCTGGCGGAATGCTACTATGAACTGGGCGAATTTGACGAAAGCCTCCTCTGGGTCAGGAAGGCCAGGGTCCTGGCCCGGGGCAGCCAGGCTCTGGCAAACCTGGAAGCCTTTATCCTTATAGCCCTGGGCCGGCTGGATGACGCCCAAAAGGTTATCGATGAGATCCTTTCCAGGGAGCCCTACAACAAGGAAGCCCTCTTTGCCGCGGCGGAACTGGACATAGCCGGAGGCCGTTCGGGGGACGCAGTTGTGCGCTACCGGGAGGCGGTCCGCCGTTTCCCCGACGACAGGCGGCTCCTTATCTCCCTGGCCCTGGTGCTGGGCTCCCTGGGGGATACCGAAGGCTCCCGGTCCTATATTGAGCGCGCCCTGCTGCGGCACCCTGAAGATTACCGGGTCTATTATTACGCCGCCTATCTGGCGGCCCGGGGAGGCCGGATACGCGATGCGGTGGATTACGCCCTGGAAGCCCTTTATTACCGGCCCGGTTACAGCCCCGCCCGTTCTCTTCTGGCTTCCCTTTATTACCGTTCCGGCAATTACGAAGAAGCCGCCCGGCTGGCGGACGAGCTTATCGCCCTGGACAGGGAAGATTCGGGCGCCTGGTTTTTAAAGGGTATGGCCTATATACGCCTTGGCCGGGGCGCCGAAGCCGTTACGGTGCTTTCCACGGCCCTGGCGGTTGATCCGGGGGATGAGTTTATCCGGTCCACTCTGGAGGAGCTTCTTGTTTCCGGTACCAGAGTCGAGGACCCCCGGCGGAGCGGCTGGGCCTCCTGGCATTTCAGCCGGGCCAGGGATTACCGGGCCAGGAGCCTCATAGAACAGGCCCTCTTTGAATACCGCCGGGGGCTCAGGCTCAACCCCTACGCCCGGGACCGCCGGGAATACGCGGATCTTCTCAGGATCCAGGGCTATCCCGCCCGGTATCTGGAGGAACTGCGGTTCATGCAGGATCTCGGCCTGGGCGACAGGACCCTGAACGACGCGGTAGAATCCTACGACGCCCTTTTGGGGGACGCCCTTTTCAGGCGCTGGGGGGCGGATCCGGTAGGCCTGTCCAAACCCTACTGGAAGGTGGCGGTTTTTTCCCTGGCCTCCCAGTCCGCTTTTTTTCACGCCGACGCGGGAGCGGCCGGTTCCGCCTATATCAAGGATATCCTGGTTCACGAGCGTAATATCGCGCCTATGGATCTGGAACTGAGGCAGCCTTCGTTTTCAGGCGCCTTCAGGCAGGCAAGGGAAGGGGGCGCCGATTATTTCCTCATCATTTCGGTATCCGAAAACGAAAGGGATATTTCCATTAAGGGAGAGCTTTTTGTCGCCCGCACCGGAGCCCCCGCGGCGGTCTTTAACGCTTACCGCACCGGCCAGGACAGGCTCCGCTATGCCTCCAGGGGCATCGTGGATCAGCTTGCCCGGGCCCTGCCCTTCAGGGCCTGCCTGATACGCCGCAGCCAGGGCCGGGCTCTCATCGACAAGGGCCGGGCCGACGGCGTCAAGGAGGGGGCGGTTTTTGAGGTGGTCCGCAAGGGCGGCGCCGGAATCCTCAACGAAGGAATAGGCTTGGCCTATACCGCCGGGGATGTGGTGGGGAAGATAACCATAGAAAAGGCCGACGAGGAAGTTTCCGCCGGCGCCCTGGCCCGGACCGGCTTTTTCGACAGAATAAGCGAGGGGGACGAGATCTTCCAGGCCCCCGAAGAAAACGCCGCCCCCCCGGCGGCAACAGTCCCCATAGACCCGGAACTGCGGCGCCTCCTCAGAACCCTCCGGTGAATTACCGGGAGATGAGCAGATTCAGGACCGACCGGATCCATTCGGCGGATTCGACGGGGTAATCTCCCTGAACCGAAAGGAATTCGAAAAGGCTTTCGCGGTAGGCGCCGGTAAAATAGTAGCACTGGCCCAGATAGAACCTGGCCCGGGCTTCGGGAAGGCTGCTCCGGGGCAGGGAGAGATAACGGCTCAATTCATCTATGGCTGTTTCCCATTTTTTCTTTGAGAACGAATCCTGCACGATAGCGCGGAGGGTATGCTCTTCGCCTCCGGCAGGGGTTTCCAGATCCTGATTGAAGGCCCTGGGCTTTTTGAGGGGTTCCGCTTTGTTTCCGGGGGAAGGAATATCCGCCAAAACCCTGGCCGCTTCGGGGCTCAGATCCATCCGGAGAGGCGTTTCGCTGAAAGCGTTTATTCCCGGAGCCGCGGTCTGGAGGGAAATCTGGGGCAGGGGCAGGGAGCGGAGGCCGAGTTCCGGATTCCGGAGGCCTACGCGCCGGCCCGAGGCCGCTTCCGCACCCTGGGTTGTGGCGTTGACGCCGGGCATAATCCGTAACGTTCCGCCGGTTATCTCCGCTTCCGGGATTACCGCATAGTAATAGGGGATGCCCGGAACAGGGTAGTCAATAAAGGGAGAGGCGATGCCGGGCTGGACAATAACGGCGTTAAGGAGATCCCCGGTTTTCGTGAGCGGCCGGACGCTCCGGTAGAGGACCGGCCGCTTTCCCTCCCCCGCGGTAAAGCGGATTATCACCCTGTCGCCTTCAGCCGAAGCGGTGAGGCCGCTGATCCCGGGGAGTTCCCCGGGAAAGGAGCCTCCCGCCGCCGCCGGAGGCCGGACTCGATCCGCCTCCCCCTCCGGCGCGGGTGCCTGTATGCTGATAGTGTTGCCGAAGGGAATGGAGATCTCGTATTTTTGCCCCCATTCATCGCTGGCGGCCACAAAATAGTACAATGTCCCCGGCCCTTCGGGTTCGTCGATATAAGATTCCGCCCCATACGGCACTTCCACGGGCCGGCCCCGGGAAGCGGGGAGGATCTCCTCAAAGGGGAGCTCCGAACGGTAGATATAGACCGGCCCCCTGGCGCTGGGGGAATCAATCCAACTGAGACGGAGGAAGTTGTTTTTCATCTCCCCCTGGAGGCGGGAAACAAAGGGGACGAAAAGAGCATCCTCCCCGCCGGTCCGGGGAGTTCCGGGGATATTCTGTGAAAACAAGAGGGCCCCCGGGATCAGGAAGAAACAACAAAAAATCCAGCTTTTCTTCATATGTTAATAATAATCGGCAGAAATAAGCCCGTCCAGTAGTTTGTTGAGCGCCGGCAACACCGAGGCTTTCCCAAAACTTCAGTTTTGGGAAAAGCCCTACCTTAAGAGCATAATCTATGAATTGCCGGCTGTCGTTACAGCAAAAGGAGCAAAAGGAATTGAAGAAAAATCGTATATGCAAGAGTCCGGCCCCGCGTGCGGTTGACCTCTTCCTGCATGAGGCGTATAGTTTTGCATATGGTGGAGAATGGGAATTTGAGCCGGCTGGCCTCAAAGCTGTCCCCGGAAGAACGGCTGGAGCTTCTGGAAAAACTCAGAGAGCAATCGAATATCTCCCAGGCCCCCCTTTACGGAGCAGGGGAAGAGAACGGCGCTGTTGATATCGCGGCCCAGTACGCCCGGCTTCCCTGGTACCTCCAGGTTTCGTACTCTGTTCTGGGCTTTTTTAAATCCCGCCCTTCCTTTAAGATCTTTGAGGATCACCGGATAGCGGCCTTGGGCCGGAAAATCAGCTACCAGGCTCCGGGGTTTTATGACTACCGAAAGGGTGTACTGCTTCCGTCTTTTTACAACCAGCTGCAGCTCCTCAAAAACAGCGCCCGTTTTTTTTATACCGCCCTGGACGCCGGCGTAAATCGGGACAAGGGGGCTTTTTACGCTTTTCTGGGTTCCCTGGAGATGGCGCCGGTTCACCATCTGCTCCAAACCAACACAAACCCGAATGTAATCGGGAAAAACCTCCCTGATGCTTCAGAAACAGAGATCAGGCAGGCGGCGTTCCATGCCATGGAGTCCGCCATAGGGAAGATTACCGAAGATTCCAAGAACGCCATGTACTTTGACGCCCGTTCCCTCTATTGCCTCAAAAAACTGGCCTCTTTTCCTTTTGAACGGGTTATCGCGGTTTTTCAGCCTGACCCCTCATCGAACGGAAAGATCTGTTCCGCGGCGGTGGTCAGGGATTTGCTGGAAGATTTGGACCATATTCTTTTTTCTTTAAAGGTCATACCTTCCATGCCCCTCCTGGAATCTCTTTTTATTTTTCTGCTGCAGGACCGGGTGCAAGAGCAGGGCGTTGATATCAACAAGGAGATCCGAAACCTTTTGGACAGGGCCGAAGAAGCCCTGTCGGTGATCAGGAATTTCAACAAACAGGTCCCCCTGACGGCCATACTCCGTTGCGCCGCCCGGGATCTGACCATTGTCCCTAAGGAGATCGCCGGAGGGGAGGATTGGCTGGTGGTATACCGGGAATACTGGAAGCACCGGATAGAAGCTCTTTGCGCCGCTTATATAAAGGAACTCCACCTCCGGGCGTTGTTCAATGCTATCCGGTGTTTTTTAAAAGGCACTGATTTTACCATCATGGACTGTAGGCTTCCCGAGACCACGCTTGCCGGCATGCCGATCAAGGGGGTTTTTCCGGTTAAGGGGCTTCTTTCCCTTTCTTTCATCCTCGCCTTCTATTCGGTGGTCTTTATGGGGGATGTCAACAAAGTTCTCAGGCCTATCCTTCTTGACGGCGATTTTTTTCGGAAAGAAAACCGCGCCGAATTTACCGAGAGTTATAACAATTTAGCCAAGCTCGGGGATGATATTGAACGTTTTGAAACGAGCATTTCCCCTTCGGGAGATTATATCAAGCGCTATGTCCGGGCCATGAAGGAAACGGTCGCCCTGCCGGTAAAGAGGCGGAAAATGCAGACGGTGATTGAAGCGGCGTCCGGCGAGGCGGCGGCCATCCTGGAACAGACCAGGAAGGCTTCGGTGAGCATGATCAATGTTCTCAACGGGATTCTCGAAAAAAATCCCCAGGAAAAATACGATACCCTGGTAAACATGTTCAGCTTATCGAGAAGAGGCAGGTTCGCGGCGGGGATCGGCGAAACGGTAAAAAAACTCCAAACGCTGCTTCAATTGCTGGATGATATAGACGCCATAGAGGCAGGGGGAACCCCTTTGTCTCTCCTTCCCAGCTACCGTGATATTTCAAAACAAATCCCGGACGAAAAAGCGGACGCCTCATAACTCATGAGCTTTTCCCAAAACCAGGTTAGTGCAAACCTCCGGTTCGATGGGAAAAGCTCTGTGTTCCTAG
>JAISRW010000227.1 GCA_031273405.1 Treponema sp. | reverse complement strand
TGCATGTCTAGCCTCACTCGGTTCCTCCTTGCGGGACAGAACCATTATATTTTGGACTAGATTTTTAGTTATTAGGCATCCATGTTTTCGGCTAGGTTTATTTATTAGGCATTACGGAGGAAAAGATAAAAAAGGGGTGATTTTTGATAGATTTTGACCGTTTTCGCTGGTTTTTATGGGGTTCCTATTACATTTGCTTGGTTGTCATAAAATTGGGGGGATTTTAGGATAGAAAAGCCATGAAAACCACGATAAATGGGCATGCTTTCGCAGTTTGTAAGGTAAATCGAACCGAAGGTTCGCAACTGCCTGATCGGCAGTTTTTTGAGATTTTATGCGCGAAGGGCAACAAACTCCTAGCGGCTCTTGCCGACTCCCCGGCGAGGGCAAAACCCGGCGGCGGCGCAGCGGGAACAGAAGGGGCTTACGGGGCGGCAAATTTTTTGGCCGTACTTGACCAGGAGGGCGTTGATCCTTTTCCAGTATTGCCGGGGGAGGGTTTCCCTCAGGGCCGTTTCGGTCTTTTCCGGGCTCTCTGTTTCCACCCATCCCAGGCGGTTGGAGATCCGGTGAACGTGGATATCCACGCAGATCCCGTCCATGCCGAAGGCTTCGGTTATTACCAGGTTGGCGGTTTTCCGCCCTACCCCCGGCAGGGCCAGAAGGGCTTCCATGTCCGGAGGAACGCAGCCTTCATAGCGGCACAAAAGAATGGCGGCGATTTTTTGCAGATTGGCCGCCTTGGTCCTGTAAAACCCGGCGGGGTAGATGAGGCGGGCGGTTTCCTTTTCGCCCAAGGCGAGAAGTTCGGCGGGGCCGGCGGCCTTTTCGAGGAGCGCCCGGGCGGCGGCGGCGGTAACTTCGTCCTTGGTGCGGAGGCTCAGCACGGTGGAGACCAGCACCGCCCAGGGGTCCCGCTTGCGTTCCACCGCCATTGCCGTCACCGAGGGATCTCCTTCCCCGCCGGCCTGGCCCAGGTCCTCCCGCCATTTTTCCAGAATCTTAAAAACGGCCCCCCAGGTTTCCTCCACAGGTTTTACCGGGATTCGAGACGGGTAAAGATCATGTTTTCCACTTCTTCCTTGGTTTTGCGGAGGGAGAAGGCGACCTCGTCTTCCAGCAGCTTGAGGGCCGAATCGTAGAGCTTCCGTTCCAGGATGGGCAGCTCTTTAACCTTACTTCTGTGGTAGAGGGAACGGACAATCGTGGCGATGTCCATGACGCTCCCCTTCTTGAGGAGATCCAGATTCATCTGATACCTCAGCTTCCAGTCCGAAGGAATGGGTTCGTAGTCTTCGCTGATAAATTCCAGAGCCCTGAGGGCTTCTTCTTTGGCTACGATAGGGCGTATGCCCAAACCTTCGGCCTTGTCCACCGGCACCATGACGGTCATGTCCGAGACTTCGAGGTAAATCACATAGTAAAGAATACTTTGATCTTTAAAAGGTTTTTCTTCGATAGATTTGATTATCCCCACCCCCTGGCTGGGATAAACCACCTTTTGATCCGTCTGGAAATTTTTTAACGACTTGCTCATTACTCTTTAGTATACCACAAAAAAAAGCAAGTGTGAAGAAGGGAAAACAGGACCGGCAGGGCCGGCGCATATAAACTCATTTTAACCGCCAAGTCGAAACAGACCGTAGGTCTGACGAACCATCGAACCGAAGGTTCGCGGTTCGCAGGCGAATAAGTTTTTGCGTCAAAGCGTCTGCGGACCGGAGGCCCGATTCGACTTCGCGGTTCATTTTCTTCATAGGTTATGTAGTTTCGGACCAGAGGTCCGGCGGGATTTGTAAGAGGTAAAAAGTTTATACACAAGAGCAACAGGCTGCTAGCCGGGGCCCGTTGCCGTATGGCGGGATTTCGTGATCTTCTGCATCTTCCTGTAGAATTCGGTCTGCCTGGCGATTTCCGAAACGTCCGCCACGTGGATTTTATCCTTTACCACCCGGATCCTTCTGTTTTCCAGCATTTTGTGGAGAATAAACGCGGCGTCCTCCTGGGGGATCCCGACCATTTTGATAAGCTCCTTGGGGCCGAAATCGAAAACATAGGGATTGCCTTCGTTGGTAGCCTCCCGGTTTTTTTCAAGCTGTATCAGAAGAGCATCGTACATCCTGCCCAGGGGATCGCTGATGAGGGTGTTGGCTAGCTGTTTGTAGATAAACCAGATCCGTTCCGCAAGGAGGATGGTAAGCCGGGCTATGATCTGGGGCTGGGTGCCTATCATCCTCTCAAAATTTACCCGGTTCACCGCCAAAACCGTGCTGTCTTCGTAGGCCACCGCGCTGGCCGCCCTGGGTTTGGCCTCCAGAAGAGCCATCTCGCCGAATATATCCCCCGCCTTAAGAACCGCCAGGAGCACTTCGTTGTTGTCCACAATCTTGGCAATCTTTACCGAACCCCGCTGGATTATGTAGAGTTCGTCCCCCGGTTCCCCCTCGGAAAAGAGCATAGCGTCTTTGGGATAGGTCCGGTTGAACTCGTCGGGCTTATAGTCCAGCTTAACCGCCTTTACATAGGGGGCGATCTTCATCATCTTTTGCTTGGCCTCGGCGGCATTGTCGCCCTGGGGGCAATACTTGATATATTGGCGATAAGCGTAAAGGGCCTGGTTATACTGGCACTGCCTGACATAATATTCCGCGACGTTAAAAAGATGGGAAGGGTCCGCCTCGGCGGTATTTTTGAGGGTGAGCCGCGAAAGGGCCTCGTCCAGATAGCGGAGGCGCTTGGAAAACTGGAGGATGATCTTCATGGCCACCGGGGTGTTGTTCTGAATGAGCTGGCCGTACTGGTCTTTCTGTACCGAAATGAGGGTAACATCGGTCAACGCCTGGGCGGTTTCGATATGACTGTGAGAGGACATGGTGGAAACAACGCCGAAAAAATCGCCGGGGCCCAGAATATTCCCCCCTTCCTCTTCCACCACTTCCACTTCTTTGGATATCCTTACCTTCCCCTGACGGATAATAAAAAACCGGTCGGCGTTTTGCTTGCCTTCGACTATAATATATGAGTCCTTTTTGAAATTTACAAAAGTGAGTTGCAATTGCCCGGCCATTATCTCTCCGAAAGGTATAGATATCCATTTAAATTATATGAATCCTTCCCGTCTTTTGTCAATGCGGATAAAAATCAGGGCTCTGTTGGGATTATTTATTAAAAGTTGTAACTATTCAGTCGCCTGCGGGGGGGTAAAGCACTGGAAACAAGAAAAGTTCTGAAATTACGCTACGACTGAATAGTTACATCAAGAGCACATAATCCACCACAAAACCGGTAAAGAGCGCAAAAACCGCCGCAAAAGCGATATAGAGGATAAAATTTTTAATCCCCAGCACGATTTTCAGGGCTCCCAGGTTGGTTATCTTTGCCGCCGGGCCGGTGATCATAAAGGCCGAGGCCGAACCCATGGTCATGCCGGTTTCCATCCAGCCCAGGAGAAGGGGGATGGCGCCGCCGCCGCAGACGTAGAGGGGAACCCCTACCGTGGCGGCCATGAGGAGGCCGAAGCCCCGGCGGCGGCCAAAGAGGGCGGCCATGGCGTCCGGGGGGACATAGCGCTGAAAGAGGGCCGAGAGCAGCACCCCCAAAAGGAACCAGGGCCCTGTGGCCTTAATGTTGCGGCCCAGGTTCTTTAAAAACCTGAGAAAAAGGTTGGCTTCTATGTCCCTGGAAGCCCCCTGGGTGAATCCCGAAAAATTGAAATACTTCCGCTTGGTAAAAAAGAACCGCACCGCCAGCCCCGCGCTGATGCCGCACAAAAAGCAGCTTACAAAACGGATGGCCAGGGCCGCGGGCCCCAGGGCGGCGCTGTAAAAGAAAAGCTGGGGGTTCAGGAGGATGGAGGACATCATAAAGGCCGCCAGCCAGTCCTCCTCCATCCCCTTGTCCGCAAAGGAGGCGGCAATGGGGATGGTCCCGTACATGCAGAGGGGTGAGATGATCCCGATGATAGAAGCAGGAACAACCCCAAAGGCGCCCAGCTTCTTCCCCTGGAGGGCGGCGAACATCTGGTGGATCTTTTCCTTGCCGAAAACAGAGATGAGAGAACCCAGGATCATACCCAGAATCCAGTAACCGGCAATCTGATGGAACTGGATGGAGAAGTAGTACCAGAGGTAGGTCGCTTCACGGGTCAGTAGTTCCGTCATCCCAGCCCCAGGGGCAACAGACCGCCGGGGCTACAGGCGGATGAGTTCATAGGCCTGGCTGCCCAGTCCCGCCTGTTCGCCGTAAACAACCTGGTGGGCGCCTCCCCGGCTTTCTATCCTTTCGATTAAATGCCACTTGCCTTCGGAGGGGTGCCGGTAGATCTGATCCAGGCCGGCCTTTTCCAGGGCCACCGGGTCCAGGGACGCCATGATGCCGATGTCGGGCAGTTCGGCGTGGGGCGCCCGGGCGTCGCAGTCGCAGCTAATCGAAAGATTATTCAGCACATTGATGTAGAGCATCCTCCCGGGCTTGGCGTCCATGAGGGCCTTGTTGTATTCGATGATCTTTTCGAAGAAAGGTTCGCCGCTTGAGGAGAAGCGGCCGCCCCCGGCGCTGCTGTGGATGGCCCCCTTGCCGCCCGGGGTGGCGATGCCGATGGCAAGATTCTTGAAGGTTCCCCCGAAGCCCGCTTGGCTGTGGCCCTTGAAATGGGCCACCGAAATGATCCAGTCGTAGTCCATGATGTGGGCCCCCATGAGGGCTTCCTTGAGGTGCTTCCCGTTTTTGATCGGCAGCCTCACCTCGCCGTCGGCGTCGAGGATATCCACCGGCGCGTAGGTAAAGCCGTGATCCTTAGCGGCCCGAAAATGCCCCGCCACGGTGCCCCGGCTCCCCCCGTAGTAGGTGTTGCTGTCCCCGAAGCTGGCCTTTGTCTCGGTAACCAGGCCCCGGAGGAGTTCGGGCCTCAGGTAATTCCGGTTCCCCGGTTCGCCCATGTGGAGCTTGATAACCACCTTGCCGGAGACCGGGACCCCCAGGGCCTTATAAACCGCCAAAAGCCCCCCTGAGCTTATATCGGCGGTAAAATAGACCTTTGAAGCTCCGGCGGCTTCGGTTATTTCCCAGCCCTCCCGCCGCTCCGTTTGAGCCCGGAGGGGGGCCGCCTCCCTGGTCCAGCGGACGGCGGCGCCCAGGACAAACAGAACCGCGGCCAGGCCCAGCAAAGCCCGCAGGCCCCGAAAAAGGCGGGAATTGGAACGGAACGATACAAGCATAAATTACCTCTCCGTGCCATAGTAGTATCAAAGCGGAAGTTTGTAAAGCTTTACACAGACAGGGCCGACGCATATAAACAAAAGAGTCCGCGTTACACGAATTAACGCTGATTATGGAGCCTGTCCCAAAACCAATTATACTAAAGAGTGAGTACATTTACCAAAACATTTAGGCAGCCTCCTGATTGACCTTGAAGGAATTTTCATTGATAGCGATAATATCATCGAATAACTGAACTTTTTCGCCGATGAGTCTGTCCGCCGTCTCTTTGTTAAGATTATCCGCGCTGTTGATTATCGAATCAATCTGTTCCCGAAACAACTCGAATCGGCAGTAATACCTTGAACGCAGTTTGCCTTTTGCAAATTTCCAGAAACGTTCTATGAGGTTAAGATTGGGAGAATACGGCGGAATGAATACCAGGTTAATGCCCAGTTGTTCGGCCAATTCCCTGGTGACGGCACACTTTTGATACCTTGCGTTGTCAAGTACGGCGAACACGGTTCTGCCGGCATACGCTTTGGCTATTTTCCTGAAAAGTTCGCAAACTTCGCAAGCGGTTATGTAGGAATCGTTTGTGATTGTTGT
>JAISRW010000101.1 GCA_031273405.1 Treponema sp. | reverse complement strand
AAGCTTTCCCGCTTCCTGGACATCCTGGAGGAACGGGGGGAACTTCCCAAGACCATATTGTACAGCCTCAATTTTAAGGATTTTTATCCCCTGGCTACCGTCATGGGCTGTTTCCAGGGCGGCGGGATTCCCGGCAAGATGCAGCTCGGTTCAAGCTGGTGGTTCCTGGATCACATAGACGGCATGGAAGAACAGATGAAACTTCTGGCAAACACCGGGCTTCTTTCCCGCTTCATCGGCATGCTCACCGATTCCCGGAGTTTCCTCTCCTATCCGAGGCATGAATACTTCCGCCGCCTGCTCTGTAACATCATCGGAACCTGGGCCGAGAACGGGGAAGTCCCCAAAGACTTTGCCCTTTTAAGCGGGATGGTAAAGGACATTTCCTTCGGGAACGCCCTCCGCTATTTCGGCGGCTGAGGCTTTGGATGGGCCCCCGGCGTGGGCATCCGGGAATGTACGGAAAAAGGTTTGAACAAACAGGATATTCTTAAAGACTATTTCGGTTACGCAGCATTCCGTCCCGGCCAGGAGGAGGTCATTGACGCCGTGCTCGCGGGCCGGGATGTGCTGGCGGTGATGCCCACCGGGGCGGGGAAATCCCTCTGCTATCAGATCCCCGCCCTGCTGCTGGAGGGCCTCACTCTGGTGGTGTCGCCCCTCATCTCCCTGATGAAGGATCAGGTAAACGCCCTCCAGGACGTGGGGGTTCCCGCGGCCTTTCTCAACAGCTCCCTCAGGGCCGGTGAATATGCGGACACGATCTCCCGCGCCGTCCGGGGGGATTACCGGATCCTCTACATCGCCCCGGAGCGGCTCCGCAGGGGCTTTCCCCCCCAACTGACGGCCCCTCCCTCGCCGGGGATTTCCCTGGTGGTGATTGACGAAGCCCATTGCATATCCCAGTGGGGCCACGATTTCCGGCCCAGCTATTTGGAGATCACCGGCTTTATCGGCCGGCTCGACCAGCGGCCCATCACCGCGGCCTTTACCGCCACCGCCACCGGCAAAGTCCGGGAGGACATCAAGCGGATTTTGGCCCTGAAGGATCCCTACGCCCTGACCACGGGGTTTGACCGGGGGAATCTGTATTTCGGGGTGCAAAAACCGGCGGACCGATTTGGCGCCCTGCTGGAATGTCTTGCGGCCCGGCGGGATAAAAGCGGGATCATCTACTGTTCCACCCGGAAGACCGTGGAAGAAGTATGCCGCGCCCTGACGGACAAAGGCTTCGGGGCAACCCGCTACCACGCGGGCCTTAACGACCGGGAACGGCGGGACAACCAGGACGATTTTATCTATGACCGGAAGCCCCTCATGGTGGCGACCAACGCCTTCGGCATGGGCATCGACAAGTCCAACGTGTCCTTTGTGATCCATTACAACATGCCCAAAAACATCGAAAGCTATTATCAGGAGGCCGGCCGCGCGGGCCGGGACGGGGAAAAGGCGGACTGCATCCTCCTCTACAGCCCCCAGGACGTGCGGATCAACAAGTACCTGATAACCAACAGCCAGGACGATGAGGCGGCGAAAGACCAGGCCCTGGTGGATCATAATCTGGAACTCCTGAAAGAGATGACCTTCTACGCCACCACCTCCGACTGCCTGCGCTCCCGGCTGCTTGCGTATTTTGGGGAACGGCACCCCGGCTTCTGCGGCAACTGCTCAAACTGCGCTACTGTTTTTGCGGAGACCGATGTCAGCCTCCCGGCGCGGAAGATCATCTCCTGCGTATACCGCCTCAAAGAGCGGGGCCGGTCTTTCGGCAAGACCATGGTGATCAACATCCTCCGGGGCAGTAACAGCGAAAAGATCCGCGCTTCCCATTGCGACACCCTGAGCACCTACGGCATCATGGCCGATACGGATTCCCGCCGGATAAGGCTTGTGCTGGATCACCTCATCGACAAAAACTACCTTGTCCTTGATGACGGTGAATACCCGGTTCTGTCCCTGGGGCCGCGGTGGCGGGAAATTATCGCCGATAAAAAGCCCTTGGCGATGATGCTGCCGGAGGAAGGGAGAGGGAGGAGTAGAGAAAAGGGAGGGAAGAAGGGGGAGGGGGAGAAGGCGCCTCCGGCAAGGGGGCGGCAGGATCAAACGCTTTCGTCCTCGGACGAGGGGCTTTTTATGCGGCTGAAGGAACTGCGGAGCCGGCTGGCCCAGGAGGCCCAGGTACCGGCCTACATTGTTTTTTCCGACGCCAGCCTTCGGGACATGTGCCGGAAACAACCCCTCACCGATGACCGGTTTCTCAATATAACCGGGGTAGGGGCGGTGAAGCTGGAAAAATACGGCGCAGCCTTTATGGCGGTAATCCGGGAGTACGGGGGAGGAGCAGAGAGCGGAGCGTGATTGCGGGGAGCGTTTCGTGTCCGCCTCATTCCCCTGGTCCCTATCCCCATTCTTTTGAAATATGCGCGTCCTGTGAAAAAGCCCTGTACAAGACGGTTTTTGGGGATTATCATAAAAATATGAGGAAACCTATCATCGCCCCTTCGGTTCTGGCGGCGGATTTCTCCCGTCTGGCCGCGGCGCTGGCCGATATCGACTCTTCCGGGGCCGAATGGACCCATCTGGACGTGATGGACGGAAATTTTGTCCCTAATCTGACCTTTGGCCCCAAAATGGCGGCGGATCTCAGGCCCCTGAGCTCTTCGGTTTTCGACGTTCACCTCATGGTCAGCAATCCCGGCGGGCTTATCGATGCCTTCGCCCAGGCCGGGGCCGATTATATCACCTTCCACGCCGAGGCGGCGGTGCACCTTCACCGTATCCTTAAACACATCCGGGATTTAGGGAAAAAATCCGGGATCAGCATCGTGCCTTCCACCCCTGTCTCCGGGATAGAGGAAGTCCTGCCGGCCGCGGATTTGGTGCTGGTCATGACGGTCGATCCCGGTTTCGGGGGCCAATCCCTGATAGGCGGGTGCCTGGAAAAGGTCAAAAAGCTGGTCCGCATCCGGGAAGAAAGGCGCCTTTCCTATCTGATTTCGGTAGACGGGGGAATCAACGCATCCACCGCCGCCCTGGCCCGGGAGGCCGGAACGGATGTCATGGTCGCCGGCGAGGCTTTTTTCAAAGCGCCGGATAAAAAAGCTGTTGTCCAGTTCCTTAAGGGTTGACCGGAATAGGCCGAAAACAGATATAGGAGCAAAGGATGCTTAAAAACAGAAAGGCCATATGCATAGCGCTGCTGGCGGCGCTCTCGGGGATCTTTTCCCTGTCTCTGCCGGCGGATGCCGGGACCGGCGGCGCTTCATCGGAAATGCAGGCGGGAATAGACCTTTACGGCCAGGGCAGATGGGGGGAAGCCGCCGGGGCGTTGCGCCCCCTGACGGGCCGGGGTTCTCCCGGGGGCGTGCGGAGCGAAGCCTTGTTTTGGCTCAGCCTTTCGGAACTGGCTATGGGCGATTATGAAGGGGCTCTCCGGGACATGGAAGAGCTGGAACGGTCGGATCCTGCAAACCGGCGCGTCGGCGAGCTGGGCTATTATAAAGGCAGGACCCTGTTTTCGCTGGGAAATTATGATGAAGCCATCATAGTCCTCAAAAACTACGCCGACTCCATTCCGGGGGCTCCTGAAACCCTTTCGCCCCAGGATTCGGCAATGAAATCCGCAGCCCTTTACTGGGTCGGGGAATGCCTGTATTCCATGGGCCTTTTGGACAGGGCGGGAGAGATGTTTCTCCTTCTCACCGAATCCTATCCCCAGAGCGCCAAATACGAAGCCGCTTCTTACCGCCTGGCTTTGATAAACCAAAAAAGAGTCGAAGCGGAACTCCTGAGCCTCCTTAAGTGGAGCCATGAAGAATCCCTCAAAACCCTGGAAGAATATGAGCGCCGGGAACGCTCCTACGATCAGGCCCTGATTGCCTATCAAAAACGGATCGCCGATATGCTCAAAGACACACGGCTTGCGGATCTTGAGCTTTCCAACGCCCGGTACAGGGAGCAGCTTGCCGCGGCGGAAGAGCGCATCAGAATCCTGGAAGAAACCCTGCGGCAAAACCAGGGGAGTTCTCCCCCGCCTTCTTCTCCCACGGGAAGGCTGAGGACCCTGAAATCCGAGGCGGAGGAAATTCGGGACCAACTCATAAAGGAAACAAACAGATGAGGGTCATTAAGGCAGGGAGGGCGGCTGTTCTCCTGGGGGTGTTTTTTTCCCTCCTGCCTCCCGCGGGAGCGGCCGAATTTACCGACGGATCCGTCCGGCTGGTTCTCCACGAGGAGACAGGCCGTTTCTCCCTCTATAGCATAGACGCGAATTCCCAGGGCAGGCACGAAGCCCTTTTCGCCGACCAGGACCCCCGGACCAGCTTTCTTTCGATCTTTTTCAATGACCGGATCTATAAGCTGGGGGATACTTCTGCTTTCAGAACCAGAGCCGGAGGAAACGGCTCCAGGCCTTCTTTCGTTTTTGAATCGCCCTTTCTGGTGATTACCGAAGAATTTTCGTTTATAAAAACCCCGGGGGCGAATTCGTCCAACGGGATATCCCTGAGAATCACCGTCAAAAACCAAAGCCTCCAGCAGGCCAGGGTAGGCGTCAGGTTTTTGCTGGATACCGATTTAGGCGAAAATTCGTCCCGGCCGCCCTTTATCACCGATAAACGCGCCATCGGCTCCGAAATTTTCCTGGAAAAGGGAAGCCCCGACGGGTGGTGGTTTTCTAAAAACCAGCAGCGCTCCCTCATGGGCAGCATGTTCGGATCGGCGGAAAACGGCGAAGAACCCGACAGCCTTTATTTTGCCAACTGGAAACGGCTTAGCGACGTGTCCTGGAAGATTCCCTACAGGCAGGGGAGGAATTTCAATCTGCCCCCCTATTCGGTGGGCGATTCGGCGGTGTGCTATTATTTCGAGCCCCGTTTCCTCAACAGGGAAGAAACCTTTTCCTTTACCATAGTGCTGGCCGCCTCCGACGAAAGGGGCTTCGCCGCCGGCGCGGCCGGGGAAAAACCGGAGCCGACCCTGGCCAGGATCCTCAGCGACAGCGCTGTTGCCGCCCAGGCGCTCCGGTCCGGCGATTCCGCTTCCCGGGAAAAGGATCTGGAAATGATCCGTTCCATACTTGAACAGATTGAACAATACATAGCCTCAGGTTCGGTTAAGGAGGACGATATGGCGGCCATAGAGACGGTGCTGGATCAGCTCAGGGAACGCAATAAGTTAAGGGACACCCCCGCTCCCCGGTAATGATATGACCTTCGACCCTGTTTTAACTAAAGCGGCCCGCCTGGCGAGGAGCAGGAATTATGACGGGGCTATAAAACTTCTGGAACCCGAGGTAAACCGTTACTACGGCTCCTTTACCTATTACTATCTCCTTGGCGTTTCCTACCTCTATGCCCAGATTTTCGGCATGGCCCTGAGCTATTTTAGGCTGGCAAGAGAGCAGAAGATGCGAGATCCTTCGGTGCTCCTGGGGCTGGCGGTTCTCCACCTTAATCACGGGGACACCGACAAGGCCCTGGATCTTTATCTTGAAGTCCAGGAACTGGATGAAAACAACAAAACCGCGAAAAGGGCCTTAAAGATAATCCGCAAACATCCGGGACCGGAAAACATTGCGGCCTGGATTGACTCGGGGAAACTCCCGGTTCTTTTTCCGCCCCTGCCGAAGGTTCCTCTTTCGCCTGCCAGGATCAGAGCCGCCGTCCTGATAGCGCTGCTGATAGCGGGCGCCGCGGCGGGCGTCAGAATCGCCAAGCCCGCTCTGCCCTTCGGCGCCGGTTTTACACGGGAGGAGCCAAAGGAACTCGGGCTCCACACGGAAGAACGGGACGCGCCCATGCAGATAGACGGGAGCTACCGCTATGTGCTTACCCGCAAAGAGGTGGTCGATAAATACAATGAGGCCAGGAAGCTTTTTGCGTCATACCGTGATGAAAAAGCCAGGGTAAACCTCAATCATCTGCTGGAATCCAACAGTCCCGAACCGGTAAAAAACAAGGCCCGGATTCTTCTTTCCTATCTGGAAGTTCCCGGCTTTGATACCTTGAAGGACCGCTTTTCCTATGGGGAAGTGATTAAGGAGCCCGCCCTCTACCGGGATTGCCATATCATCTGGCGGGGAATCGCCGGTAATCTGAATATCGAGCAGAATCATACTTCCTTTGACTTTCTTGTAGGCTATGATACCCGGCGCACCATCGAAGGCATCGTGAGGGTAGATTATGATTTCGCCATCCCGGTTAATCCCGAACAGCCTGTGGAGATCCTGGGCAGGATCGTTCCCTTCCTCGGCGAGAAAGGGCCTGAAATCCGCATCGCCGGAGTGGCCCTCAACCAGGCGGGCCTCCTGGATCAGGAGGGTGCGCAAAACCAGGATTCCGGCGCTTCCCGCCGGCGGCTATGAAAGCAGTCGTCCAGCGGGTAAAAAACGCGTCGGTCTCCGTGGAAGGCCGCGTGACAGGCAGCATCGCCGCCGGCCTCCTGGTCTATCTTGGGGTCGCCAGGGGCGACCGCGAGGCGGACGCGGCAAAGCTGGCTGAAAAGGTCGCCAACCTGCGGATCCTCCAGGACTCCCTGGGCAAGATGAACCTTTCCCTCAAGGACGCCCCGGAAGGGGTTCCGCCGGGGGCGGTCCTGGCAGTGTCCCAGTTTACCCTCCTTGCCGACGCCAGGAAGGGGCGGCGGCCCTATTACGGCGAGGCCGCTGAGCCGGAGGAAGCGAAAAAGCTCTACGATTTTTTCATGGAAAAAATACGGGAACAGGGTCTCTCTTGCGAAGCCGGGGTATTCGGCGCCCGCATGGAAGTCAGCTACACCAACGACGGCCCGGTAACGATCCTGCTGGACTCCCGTGAACCGGCCT
Source organism: Treponema sp. (assembly GCA_031273405.1). The sequence continues at coordinate 2,266 of JAISRW010000101.1, read as the reverse complement.
GATAATATTGCCTCAGATGACGGAAGAAAACCGTCTTGTTCTTCCTTTCTGCGCCTTCGGGGCTCCGCGAACCAGAGGTTCGATTGCTACCGGTTAAACAGATTCGGCGACCTAAGATAGATCTCCGCGTTAAAATTCCTCATGAGCTTACTCATTGACGTATGGCTAACCAGCGTGGATATAACCCGGGCGGATAATTCCGCCGAAGGCACGACATCAAGATGGGGAATATCATCGGGTATGCAGGAATTGCGGCAGACCGTATCGGATACGATGATACGGTTCAAGAGCCCTTCTTCCGAAAGCTGCCGCAGCCTTTTGGCCGCGGGATCGGAAAAAGGGGCGTGAACCGCGATGACGTTGATTTCCGCTGGTTTTAGACCGCTTAAGGTCCGGATGAGGCTTTCAACCGAGCCGGCCGTATCTATCATGTCGTCAATAATCCAGAGGACCTTGCCGTCCAGAGGTTCGTGGGAAAGTATATTGATGGATTCTATGCTGTTGGCTTTGGAATAATCCCGCTGTTTATGGGCCACCACCAGGGGAGCGCCGAAGGCGTTGGCAAACCCCCGGGCCAGCTTTTCTCCCCCGGCGTCCACAGAACAGAAGGCCCAGTGAGGCCGCACCTGGTTTTCCAAAACCTGCATTTCCCGGATATAGGCGTCGCATAAATAGCGCTCCAGAAGGGACATGGCGGGAATATCGTCGATCGTACATATCGTGGGATCCAGCATGGACTCGGATTTATTGGAATGAAGCTGAAAGGTAACGATATGATTGACCCCCAGGGCGGTGAGGGTTTTGAAATGGACCCAGAGGCCGACGGAATTGCGGCGGGTGGTTCTATCCGAGCGGGAACAAGATATAAACGGCTCAAAAACCACTATGTTCCCGGCCTGGGAACGTTTAAAGGCGTCGACGGTATGATAAAGCTCGATTTTAGCCTCTCCTACCCCTATTCCCGCGTTATTCTTCGCGCAGCTGGCAAAAAGAACCACGTCCTTGCCGCGTATAGACTTGGAGATAGACACTTCCATTTCGCCGTCGGCAAAACGGTCGGTATTCAGGATATCCACCCCGTTTATGGTCTCCCTCAGGGGGGCATAATCCGGCTTTTTAACCAGATGCCCGATTACACGGGCGGCATAATCCCGCATGGATCTGGTGGCGGCAACGACAAATTCATGCATGTAAGCCCTCCGGTACATGAAACGACCCTGCTACTTTACTATATTTCGTCAATTCCGCATAGCCTGCCAATCAGCCGGCATCATCTGAGCCTGTCCCGTCGAACCGGAGGTTCGCACCAACCGGGTTTTGGGAAAAGCTCATCCGGTAAAGAAAATGGTAGCCACGAAAAAAGTTGCGGACTCCCCTCTCCCCCGTTCCCGCTTCCCTCCTGCTTCTTCCCCCTTTTTTCTTTCCTTCCCTTTACAAACAAACGGGCCGGTGTTATACCGGCAGCGGCTGGCGGGGGCTCCTTGCGGTGATAGCAGGGGCGGGCAAGTACGTACGGCGCCTGTGAACACGAGAGACGATAACCGGGCCAACGCCTTTCGGGACAAGGGATGGGACGGCGCCTACGGAAGCAGCCCGGTGAACGGGAACATCACCGTACGGTTTGTTTCGTATTAAAAGGAAACCGCGGAACTCCGGGGTTTTAAGGCAGATCCCTGGGGTTTTAGGAAAAAACCCCAGGGTTTTACGGCAAATTCCCAGGGTTTTACGGCAAATTCCCAGGGTTTTAGGGTAAATTCCCAGGGTTTTACGGTAAATTCCCAGGGTTTTACGGCAAATTCCCAGGGTTTTACGGTAAATTCCCAGGGTTTTACGGCAAATTCCCAGGGTTTTAGGGTAAATTCCCAGGGTTTTAGGGCAAAACCCCAGGGTTTTACGGAAAATTCCCAGGGTTTTACGATAAATTCCCAGGGTTTTACGATAAATTCCCAGGGTTTTACGATAAATTCCCAGGGTTTTACGATAAATTCCCAGGGTTTTAAGATAAATTCCCAGGGTTTTAAGATAAATTCCCAGGGTTTTACGATAAATTCCCGGGGTTTTACGGCAAATTCCCAGGGTTTTACGGTAAATTCCCGGGGTTTTACGGTAAATTCCCAGGGTTTTACGGTAAATTCCCAGGGTTTTAGGGCAAAACCCCAGGGTTTTACGGTAAATTCCCAGGGTTTTAGGGCAAATTCCCAGGGTTTTAAGGTAGATCCCTGGGGTTTTAGGGCAAATTGTTAGGGGTTTACGGTAAAACCCCAAA
>JAISRW010000089.1 GCA_031273405.1 Treponema sp. | reverse complement strand
GTTTCCACATTCCCCACGTAAGCCGCGGTTTCTCCGGTTTTGGTATTGATGATGAGGCAGGCGCCGTTCATGATCCCGTTTCCGGCAAAGTTCCCGGAAACCCGGTTCATGATCGTCTGGGCCCGGTCCTGAATATAGCGGTCCAGAGTTGTACGCAGGGGCTTTCCGCCGGCGCCCCTAAAAGCGGCGACGCCGCCTCTTTCCCGGACCATGCGGTTAAGCAGGTGGGGCGCCAGTTGGGGCAGGGGCAGGGGTTCCGGGGGAAGTTCTTCGGCCAAAGCCAGGGCTAGGGTTTCCTGATCAAACAAATTTTTGTTAAAGAGCCTTTCCAAAAGATCGTCCCGCTTGAGCCTCAGGGCCTCCCTGTTCTGGCCGGGATGGATGAGGCCGGGGCTGTTGGGAAGCACCGCCAGGGTGGCGGCCTCGGCCCAGGAAAGCTCCCCGGTTCCCCGGCCGAACCAGCGCCAGCTTGCGGCCTCAAGGCCCACCACGTTTGCCCCGAAGGGGGCGTTGGCGGCGTAGAGGGCGAGAATGTCGTCCTTGGATCTTCCCAGTTCAAGGCGCAGGGCCAGGAAAGCCTCGGTAATTTTTTCAAAGAGCCCCCGCCTGCGGCCCCTCCATACGCTTGAACGCATGAGCCGGACAGTCTGCATGGTAAGGGTGGAGGCCCCCGAAACCACCCGGCGGGATTGGGCGTTTTGAATTACCGCCCGGCCTATGGCGAGGGGATCCACTCCGGGATGGCGGCGGAAGCGGCGGTCTTCGGCCTCGATGACGGCGGCGGCGAATTTTTCGTTTACCTTTTCCGAGGGGGGAAAGCGCCATTGGCCGTCCTGAGCTGTCAGGGCGCCTAAAAGCCGCCCCTCCCTGTCGTAGAGGACAGGGGAATAGGGGCTGTCAAAGAGGGGGTCAGGCAGGGAAAGGGCGAAGATGAGGAGAAGAACGATAAAACAGGCTGCGTAGAGCCTTGTGTGCCGGGAGCCGGCAATGCTCAATGCAACCGGGGACTCTTTTTTTCTGAGGTATATCATAGTGCTTTCTTGATTCTAACCGCTAAAGCGCCCGGAAGTTAGCCGCCGACGCCTGGTCCCTTAAAGTACCAGCCCTCTTTCTCGGGGTCGGTGTCGGGGCGGACCGCGTTGCCGCCTGACACTACGGTTTGAGCCGGTACCGGCGTTTCTTCGCCCACATCAAAGCTTACGGTGTAACTTGTAGGCCCCCCCGCGGGGCCGCCGTCCGCGTTTCCGCACCCTGCCAGAACGAAAGCGAATGTCAATAACACCAAGGCCGACATTCCCGTCAAAAATACTCTGGGTAACTTCATTGTCATCCTCCTTCATAAAGACATCCCGCCCCCCAGAGGGCGGCTTTATCAAAAAAGAGACAACCGAAGCCATTGATATTCCGCCCCCTCCCCCGGCATACTATCAAAGCATTCAGTTGCACCCCCCGCCCCCGGTCGCATCTTGCTACGGATCAGACCGGCCGCGGGGTTCCCCTTATTGCCCATTGAGCTTTCCCCAAAACTAAAGTTTTAGGAAAGCCCCCCCTCTCCTCACTCTCCTCTCTTCCCTCTTCCCTATCCTGATGTAGTCCGCGTCCGTGAGCGGCGGGGTCAGGAAGTAGCGCTTTTTGATGTCCCGCATCTTGCCGGTCAAGGCGTCAAAGGCCGCAATGCATTAGGCGGTGGCCACGGGAGTGCGGGTGGTTTCGTTCCGCGCCGCGGTCAGAGCGGCGTCCGCCGCCGTTATCAGGCCCCCCCAGGTCGGTGACAACCCCGGCGGGGATGCCCCAGGCGGCGGCCTTGGTTCCCATGACGCTCTGCCGGTCCCGGGCTATTGCCGGTTGTCTTTCCCGGGTAGTCGGAAGCCAGTCGGTATAGTGAGCCATAATTTTCTCCTTTATATAGATTGACGCCGGAAGCAGTTACCGGCGGTCTAAAAGTAGTTACCAATGAGTCAAAAGTAGTTACCGACGGGTCAAAAGTAGTTACCGATGAGTCGGAAGTAGTTACCAATGAGTCGGAAGTAATTACCGATAGGTCAAAAGTAATTACCAACGGGTCAAAAGTAGTTACCCGCGGCCTGTTTTTGCCTGAAAACGAGAAAAATGGGGAGAAAAGCGGGAATTTGCCTATTGGGGACCGTACCGTACTATACTATTCGGCTTTTTTGTCTTATTATGGAAAAAGTTGAGGCGGTTTCAAAATGTCGGATTTTAGAATTGCCGGTTAGTTGGTTATAAAACCCGGTTGCCGCAAACCAGAGATTCAATCTGAACGGCTATATTATCGTAAATATGGCGCTTTTCCTAAAACTCGGTTAGTGCGAACCTCCGGTTCGATGGGAAAAGCGGCCTAATCGGACTAACGTCCGGCCCGCTTTTCATTTAAATTTAAGGTTGCTTTCCCAAAACTGAAGTTTTGAGAAATCCCTGATGCAGTATAACTATGGAAGAGAACGCAAACCAGGCCCTGGAGCATATATACAAACTCCTCAGGGACAACAGGATTCCTGAACTTTCGGAGGAGCTTGAATCTATTCCCCTGCTAAAGGACATCCATGACGATTTAAAATCCATACGGGAAATTGTCTACTCTTTTTCAACGGGGAATCTCTTGCGGAGCATCAATACCGAGGGAATCATTCCCGACTGTCTTAAGGCCTTTCAATCTATGCTGCAGCACCTTATCCGGCAGGTTAGACTGGTTGAAAAGGGGGATTTTTCCCAGCGCCTGGAATATCTGGGGGATTTTGCCGATGCTTTTAACCGTATGATAGAACAGCTTGACGCTACCCTGAAAGAGTTTAGGCAGAAGGAAGACTCGCTCCAGAAACTGGCGGAAAAGCTTCGCGGCGAAGTGGACAGACGCAATTCCACGGTGGCGGCCCTCCAGAAAAGCGAATCCCAGTTCAAGTACCTGGCCAGCCACGATCCGCTTACGGGGGTCATGAACCGGCGTTCCTTCATGGAGAGGGCGTCCCTGGAACTTGAAAACGAGGCCCTTCTAAAGACCCCTTGCGGCATAATCATGATGGATATCGATTTTTTCAAGAATTTCAATGATACCTACGGCCATCTGGCCGGGGACGAGGCCCTGCGCCATGTGGTGCGGGTTATCGGATCCCTTTTGCGGAAAAACGACTTTTTGGGCCGCTACGGCGGGGAGGAGTTTGTCGTCCTTTTCAGCAATGCCGACGAGGCTATGGGCGTCCAGATCGCGGAACGGGTGAGGAAGGCCGTACAGCATAACCCGGTGCACCTGGAAAACGGGCCGGCAGCCATAACCGCCAGCTTCGGGGTCGCCGCGGCCTGCTCCAACGAAAACCAGGGCGGCAGCTATATCGAAGTCCTTATCAGCAACGCCGACAGCGCCCTTTACCAGGCCAAACACGAGGGGCGGAATAAAGTTGTCTGTTACAAGGTCCCTGCCGCGCAGCCGGCAACCCCAATGTAACTCTTTTTGCCAAGAAAGGTAAATCAGGTTATAATGTAGGTTATAGAGGAAGCTTGCCCAAAATTTCAGTTTTGGGAAAAGCTCAGAGTATTTCCTAAAACCCGGTTGGCGTGAACCTGCGGTTGGATGGGAAAGCCTCTGTATTGAGAAGGGGAACTATTCAGCGCCTGTGAGGAATAGCGAAAATCGGCGGAATGGGGCTCATTGAATATTGAATAAGGAAAATTTATATTTTTAATGAAGATTGAAATTTTTACTTTCTGTGATTTTGCCCAGGAAAACAGCGGGAAGCTTACGATTGTCGGAACTTTTGACACCATCATTTCCCGGACCTTTCCCTGCGTCCATCCTCAGCTTTCGGTGGTCATACGGCTCCGTCATGATCTTTGGGAGTTTTCCAATCACAGCTTCAGGATAGAAACCAAGGATCTAAACGGCGAAATGAACATAGATCCCATACGGGGCAATATGGAAGTCAAGGGAGCGGGTAACGCCACCGTCGTATCCCACCTGGTTTTTACTATTTCCAATCTCAGAATAAAATCCCCGGGGGTCTTGAGCTTTATTTTATACCTCGATGACAAGGAAACGGCCTCCTTACCCCTCTATATACGAAAGGGATGAAGCTTCGCCGGGATAGACCTAGTACTAGGAGCCTGTTGCGTTTCGTGGGGGAGGCAAGCGGCGCGGTTTGGTTTTTTACCCCGGTCTTTAATCCCCCTCAAGGGGTGTATCGGGCAGTACCCGTACACATTCAATATCCAGGACGGCGTTTACCTTTTCTCCCTCACTGTAGCTGGCAAAAAGCTGGGGATTGTATATTTCGATTACCAGGGCGGCGCCTGAAACATCAAGCTCGTATTCCACATTGGAACCGAAGAAGGTTACCCGTTTAATTGTTCCGGGAATGCCCCTGGTTTCTTTTGAAAGTTTGGCCGATTCGGGCCTGAAGGCCAGGCAGCATCTGCCGCCGGTCTCGACAGGGACCTTGCCGGGATTGGGAATCCTGAAAACCTCGGCGCCTATGCGGACCGCGGCCGCGCCGCCTTCTTTGCCCTCATAGGTTCCTGAAATAAAGTTTGCGGTGCCTATAAAATTGGCTACGAATTTATTGGCCGGATATTCGTATATTTCCTTGGGGGACCCGATCTGCATGAGGTCTCCGTCCTTCATGATCACCACCCGGTCGGAAATCGCCATGGCTTCCGATTGGTCGTGGGTAACATAGAGGCTGGTGATGCCCAGCCGCTTTTGCAGGGATCTGAGTTCGTCCCGCATGTGTACCCTGAGCTTGGCGTCCAGATTGGAGAGCGGCTCGTCAAAGAGCAGTACCATGGGTTCAATGACTATGGCTCTGGCAAGGGCCACCCGCTGCTGCTGGCCTCCTGAAAGCTGGTTTGGAAAACGCCGCTCCATACCCTTTAACTGCATGAGTTCAACCACCCTGTCCGTACGGGCGATTATCTCATCCCGGGAAAGCCGCTGTACCCTGAGGCCGTAGGCAATATTCTCCCAGATACTCATGTGGGGAAAAAGGGCATAGCTCTGGAACACCATGGAAATCCCCCGTTTATTGGGCGGAACCTTGGCCACGTCCTTGCCTCCTATCAGTATCTGCCCCGCGGTGGGATATTCAAACCCGGAGATCATCCTCAGCGTTGTGGTCTTGCCGCAGCCCGAAGGACCGAGGAGGGTTACCAGTTCCCCGTCGGCGATGTCCAGGTCAATATGGTTTACCGCCACCGTTTCGCCCTTTTTCTCAGGGGTAGGGAAGATTTTGGTTATATCCCGAAGGCTGACACCGCTGCTTTTCCTGCTGAACCGGCGCATTGCCTCATTGTCATGCATTTTCAAAGACCCTTCACTCATGCTCGGCACCTCCATTGGCTAACGCAAAGGACTGTAAGGCTTTCTGAATCTCCTCCGGCCGGGGAGCCTTTGCCCTGGGGGCAAGGAGTATCTTTACAAAGAGATTGATGATCCCTATGGCTGCGAGAATAATAAGTATCATAATGATAACATAGGCCGCCGCGTCGGAATACCGGGACGCCTCAAAGAGGGAAAATATTTTTGACGTGGCCAGGGGCCAGCGGGGCGAAACCAGAAAGATGATGGCGCTCACCGCGGTCATGGCCCGCACAAAGGCATAGACAAGGCCGGAGAAAAAAGCGTTGCGCAGGAGGGGCAGAATGATGCGCCTGAACGAATAGGCGCTGCTCGCCCCGGAAACGGCGGACGCTTCCTCTATGGATTTGTCTATCTGCAGCAGCGTCGTCGCTCCTGACTCTATGGCCACGGGCATATTGCGGAACACAAAAGCGGCAACCAGAATAAAGGCCGTCCCGGTAAAGAGCAGGGGCCTCTGGTTAAATGAACTTATATAACCGATGCCCAGTACGGTTCCCGGTATGGCGAAGGTAAGAAGGGAAACAACCTCCATGGCCCTCCTGCCGGGAAACCGCACCCGCACGGTAAGGTAGGCTATGATCATGCCCAGTATGCCCCCTATGGGCGCGGCATATACGGCGAGCTTTACCGAATTCCACAGGGCGTCGCCGCCCATGGAAATCACAAAGCCAAAGTGGCTCAGGGTAAACTCATAGTTGACTCCCCAGGTCCTCACCACGGCCCCTGCCAGGGCGGTGCCGTAGAGGAGAATCACAAAGGCCGCCACAAGGGCGCAGGCGGCAAACAGGGGATAGATGATGTGTTTTTCGTGCAGCTTGCGGCGTTTCTGCGTGGGCTTGCCGGTAACGGTAACAAAGCTCTTTTTGCGCATCCAGTATTTCTGCAGCAGGTACGCCGCCACCGTGGGCAGGAGGAGGATAATAGCCATCATGGAACCCCGGTGGAGGTCGTACATGCCGGTAATGATGCGGTAGGCCTCTACCGACAGGGTGGAAAAGTTTCCCGCGATGACCGCAGGATTGGAAAAATCCTCCATGGACTGGATAAACACCAAAAGCATGGCGCTGATGATCCCCGGCAGGGAGAGGGGCAGGGTTACGGTGCGGAATATATGTCCCCTAGAGGCCCCCAGGCTGTACGCGGCGTCTTCCACGGAATCGTCAATGGATTCCAATATGCCGCTCAGGGTAAGATAGGCCACCGGAAAAAACGAAAGGGACTGGACCACAATGAGGCTGTGGATGCCGTAAACGTCAAAATTCCTGATCCCCAGAAGCCCCCTGGTAATAAGGCCCTGGCGGCCGAAAAGAAAAATGATGGACAGGGAGAGAATAAAAGGGGGCGAAATGATGGGCAACGTCGCTATGGCCTTAAAAAACTTTTTACCCTTCATTTCGGTCCTGGTGACGGCAAAGGCAAAGAGATAACCCATGATGGTAGCAATGACCGCCACGATGATCCCCAGCTTCATGCTGTTAAAAAAAGTCTGCCTTTCCGCTGAAGACGCCAGGATACTGACAAAATTGCCAAGGGTAAACCGGTCATCCCCGTCCGTGCTGCCCATTTTGAATACATTGAAAATGGGCAGCGCCACAAAGACCAGGAGCAGGGCGAATACCATGCATACAACCGCAAACAGCAGAGGCTGGCGGAGCAGCATGGTCATGTCATTGCGGCCTGACAGATGGGTAAGTTTTTTGCCCCGGTCTTTTTCTCCGGCGGAATCGGTCATTATGGATGCCCCCTTGAAATACCTGAGAAACTATAAGAGCCGGTTTCAAAACAACCGATTTTGAAACCGGCTCAACTGTTTGGAAAAAAATACAAGGGAGGCCCGGAAAGCCTTCGGCCTGCCGGCACTCCCCTTCAATTTATAAATCCTATGCCCCAAGCGGCTTTTCCCAAAACTTCAGTTTTGGGGAAAGCTCCCAATGGAGCTGTTATTTGAGATTCGACTGGTCTTTGATCTGCTCGTCAAATTTCTTTACAAACGCCGCTTTGTTCTGTCCCGCCCATACCGCGTCATAGTCAATGATGGGCAGCTTGTCAAGGCTGACAAGGCCGGGAGTATACCTGGCCTTGGTATTAACCGGCAGGCGGTTACTGCCTGAGTCAATAAAAAGTTCCTGGCAGCGGACGCTCATAAACCAGTCGATAAAACGCCTGGCGTTTTCCTGCTCCTCCGCGAAACCGTTCTTGATCAACGCCACACCGCCGACTTCATAGCCGGTCCCTTCCGAGGGGAATACCAGTTCCACCGGATAGCCTTCCATCTTGGGTTTAAGGCCGTCATGGGAGAAGGTAATGGCAACCGCGGCTTCGCCCAAAGCCGCTTCCTGGGGGGGAGCGGCGCCGGCCTTGGTGTACTGACGTACATTGGCGTCGAGTTGTCTGAGATAATTAAACCCCCGATCTTCGCCGAAAAGCTGGATCAGCGTGGCCAGTATGGTATAGGAAGTGCCTGAGGTCGCCGGATGGGCCAGTGAAATCTGTCCTTTAAATTCGGGTTTGATCAGGTCCGCCCAGGATGTGGGCAGGCTTTTATTGTTTTCCTTAAACCATTCGGTATTGCAGGCAAAGGCAATGGCCCCCACATAAATCGGATTCCAGATTCCGCCGGCGTCATGGTACTGACTGGGAATATTTACCAGTTCAGGGGACTGGTAAGGCTCAAGAAGCCCTTCCTTGTCCGCCGCCACATAGGTATCACTGGAACCGGCGTGCATGACCGAAGCCTGGGGATTGGCTTTTTCGGCCGCAATACGGGCCATCATCTCTCCGGCCGAAAGGCGTACATAATTAATATGTATACCCGTGTCCTTTTCAAAGGCATTGAAATAGGTGGGGATCTCCTGGTCAGGCAGGGCCGAATAGACGGTAAGCTGGTTATATTTGGACGCGGCAGCCTGGGATCCGGAAGGTTTTGCGTTGCGGCCGGCCAGCAATAACATCGGCGCCAGCAACAGGAGAACAGATTTTCGTTTCATTACATACTCCTTAAAATAGCAAGACTCTGCCGGGTTATTTCCCGGCAAATTTTTCACCCCTTAGTATAAAACGGGTTTAACCAAATTGCAAGAAAAATCGTAGTTTTATGATTTTTTAGCACAAAAGCCATAAAAACCTAAAAGAGCAATCGGACCGAAGGTCCGCGGCTCCTAGCAGCCTGTTGCGCTTGTAGGTTTTTGTGAATTTTTTTAGCAAAAAAGTCACAAAAACCACGATTATTGGGCATCTGCGAACCAAAGGTTCGAACGCAGTTTGTAAGGTAAATCGAACCGAAGGTTCGCAACCGTCGAATAGGCAATTTTTTGAGATTTTATGCGCGAAGCGCAACAAACTCCTAGGGGGTTGGAAAATATGGCGAATTACTATTTGGCGATTGATTTGGGAGCCTCCGGGGGGAGGCATATTCTCGGGCATGTGGAAGAAGGGCGGCTGGTGCTGGAAGAGATCCACCGCTTCGCCAACCTCCCGGAATGGCGGAAAGGAAGCGAGGGCGGGGAATCCCTCATCTGGGACACCGGCAAGATCTACGGCGAAATCGCGGCGGGCATCGTAAAATGCGGCAGGATGGGTAAAAAGCCCCTTTCCATAGCCATCGATACCTGGGGGGTGGACTATGTCCTGCTGGACCGTGAGGGGAATCTCATAAAACCCGCCTATGCCTACAGGGATCTCCGGACAGAACCTTTTATCGCCAGGACCTTGCCCTACGAAGATTTCTACAGGATCACCGGCATTGCGCCCCAGCCCTTCAACACCATCTATCAAGTGATGGCGGATAAAGAGGCGGGCAGGCTCGACAAGGCGGAGTACATGCTCCAACTGCCGGAATACTTTTCCGCCCTCCTTGCCGGGAACCTCAGGGGCAAGGAATACAACGAGTACACCATGGCCTCCACCACGGGGCTCATGGACGCGGAAAAAAAAACCTGGGCCGAAGAAATCTTTGCACGGTTCCATCTGCCCGTGGGGCTCTTTAAGCCGGTGAAGGAGCCCCCCTACGATGCGGGAGAACTAAACGGGGAGCTGAAAAAAGAAGCCGGCTTTAGCGCCAGGGTGGTGATGATCGCCAGCCACGACACGGCCTCGGCGGTGGCGACGGTGGACGAAAGCGCCCTCTACATCAGCTCCGGCACCTGGAGCCTTTTGGGGGTTTACGGAGACCCCATCCTCAGCGCCGAAGCCCTGAACGCGGGTTATACCAACGAGGGCGCCCATAACGGGCGGATCAGGTTCCTCAAAAACATCATGGGGCTCTGGGTTATACAGCAGCTCCGCCACGAGCTTAACGACACGTACAGCTTCGCGGAGCTTGAAAGCATGGCCAGGGAAACCGCGAAAACCGCGGAGGACGGGTGGCAGGTGGATGTCAATTCAAACGTGTTTTTCAACCCTCCTTCTATGATTGAGGCGGTAAAAGACGAATACAGACGCGGCGGCCAAAAGATCCCCCAAAGCCCCGGCGAACTTGCCTTTGGCGTATACACCAGCCTGGCAAG
>JAISRW010000118.1 GCA_031273405.1 Treponema sp. | reverse complement strand
CCTGATGCCCGAATTCAGAACCCCCCGGTAAGCGGAATAGGCGCCTATGGGTTCGATGCTGTAAGAAAAGTTGGAAAAATCCGTGACCCAGTGGATATAATTCTGAAATATCTTGGGAAGAAGGATGAGGTCAAAACCCATGCCGAAATCAATATCGCTGTCAGTACGGTCTTCGATAAAAGTTTTGCCCAATACCACCGTGGTTTCGGCGGGCATGCTGAAAAATTCCCCCGCATAGGTAATGGCCAGATAGACTTGGCCCGCATTATACCGGGCGGTATTCTTCCCCAGATTGAGGGCCTGTATATTTCCGCCTATGGCTACGGCGGTCTTGCTAAAGGGGAGTTGGACCTTCATGCCGCCGATAAAATCGGTCCCGTTGTCATAGGTATAAACGTTTTTAGGCTGGATATCAAAAGCCCCGGAGAGTTCCACCCATTTGAAAAGACTGAGGCCTACTTTGGGAATATGGCCGGCTTTCTTGTGAGCGAATACCGTATGGTAGCCCAAGTCCAGGCCCAAATTGCTGGTTCTTTCCCAGCCGATACGGCCCGTAGGAATGGAATAAAGCCCTGTGGCGCCGTTAAAGCTCATTCCTTTAAGGGATGATGAAGCCGGTGAAGTCTGGGCGCTCAAACCCGCAACGGCAAGGCCCGCCATGATTAATACCAAAAATCTGCTGCCCTTGCGGGTTTTTATGGCTTTTCTTGCTAAAAAAGTCATAAAAATCACGATAAACGGGCTCCGCAAACCGCGAGGTTTCGGTTCGATGGTTCGAACGCGGTTTGTAAGGCAGGAAACCGCCTGATCGGCGATTTTTTCAGATTTTAGGCGCAAAGCGCAGCAAACTGCTGAGAATTCGGCAAAATATTTCATAAACACTCCTTGAGCCCTTCAAAAATTTTTTCCAGATCATCAAACCTTAAAAACGCCTGGCTGTCTAGGGGGGTCGGCATATTGTTGACGATAACAATTTTACCGCCCCGCCTAAGGGTATGCTGGGGCAGGCCGGCCGCAGGAAACACGGTAAGGCTGGTTCCCAGGATCAGCATGAGATCGGCCGCCTGAGCTTCTTCCGCAGCCTCCCTTAAAGCGTCGGCGGGGAGGCTTTCGCCAAAGAAGGTGATGGCGGGTTTCAGGATGCGGCCGCATTTGGGGCACCTAGGGAACTCTCCCTTCCTCACCAGAGCGGCGGCTTCCGCGAAGGGCATCCTGACGCCCTGGCAGCGGAGGCAATAATGCAGCCTGGGGGAACCGTGGATTTCTATGACCCTTTTGCTCCCTCCCTTTTGGTGGAGGAGATCGATATTCTGGGTTATGAGGGATTTAACCAGGCCCTTTTCTTCCAGTTTTGCCAGAACCAAGTGTACGACGGAAGCTTCCTTCTCGTCAATATTGTAGATGAAGGAACCGGCGGCCTTGTAATAAAAAGCCGGATCCTGTTCAAAATATCCGATATCGAAGATTTTTTCCGCATCCATGTCGTTGTAAAGACCGTTCTTCCCCCGGAAGTCCCTAATCCCCGAAAGGGTGCTGACCCCCGCGCCGGTGAGGGCTACGCAATGCCTGGAAGAGACGATCTTTTCATAAAGCTGTTTTACCCCGTTCATCTCAAACCTCCCTGTCAAGTCTGTTTGGAAAGAAACCTAAATTGACGTAAGTATTCAGTCGCAACGTGATTTCAGAACTTTGCTTGTTCTTTTTCGGAAGCATTTCCCATCGAACCGTCGAACCGAAGGTCCGCGGTCCGCGTTAACCGGGTTTTGGGAAAGCCTCGCTCTACAGGTATTTTCTTAAAGCCCGGAGGACCTCTTCCAGGTCCAGGGGCTTGCCCACATGGCCGTTCATCCCCGCAGCCAGACACCTTTCGACATCCTCCCGGAAAACATTGGCTGTCATGGCGATAATGGGAATCCCCTCAGGGATCGGGAGCGAGCCCTTTTCCCTAAGCTCCGATTCAAAAGCCCGTATCCGGCGGGCGGCTTCGTAGCCGTCCATCTCGGGCATCTGTATATCCATCAGGATGAGGTCGTAGGAGCCCGGCTTTTCGCGGTATTTCTGCAAGGCCTCGGCGCCGTTTTCGGCACATTCGATTTCCAGCCCCGTCGGTTCCAGGAGAACTATCACAATCTCCCGGTTGATCTCCACGTCCTCGGCCAGGAGCAGCCTGCGTCCGGCAAAAGAATCCGCCGTCTCGGGGGAGCCGGCCGCCTGGTTCGTCAGATTCTTCACCCCAAGGCACTGGTTTATAAGATCCGCGATAGACGAAGGGAACAGGGGCTTGGGAAGGAATTTGTCCACCCCCGCGGTCCTGGCTTCGTCCTCTATGCCGTTTAAATCGGCCGCGGAAATCATCACCACCACAGGCTTGAATTCCCTGTCGATTTCGTCCCTGATCCTGCGGGTAAGCTCCAGGCCTCCCATGCCGGGCATTTTCCAGTCCACAAAGTAAAGGTCGTAGGAACCCTTCTCCTCTATCATGGCCAGGGCTTCTTCCCCGCCGGCCGCCAAATCGCAGAAAAAGCCGAAACGGCCGGCTATATCCTTGAAATAGGCAAGAGCATCCTTGTCGTCGTCCACCGCCAGGACCCGGATATTTTTCCAGTTTATTCCGGAATTAAGGTAGCCCGCCTCCGCCTCCCGGCCTCTGACGGCATTTGCGGTAAAAGCGAACGTAGAGCCTTTCCCGGGTTCGGATTCAATCCATATCTCGCCGCCCATCATTTCCACAATGCGCTTTGAAATGGCAAGGCCCAGGCCGGTGCCGCCGAAATTACGGGAGGTGCTTGAATCGGCCTGTTGGAAAGAAGCGAAAAGGCGTCCCTGCTGTTCCTTGCTTATGCCTATGCCCGTATCGCTCACCTCGACACGGAGGGTGCAGGAATCCCCGGGGCCGCCCTTTTCGTCCGGGACGCCGCCGGCAAGGGCGGCCTTCAGGGATATGGAACCTTCCTCGGGGGTGAATTTTACCGCGTTGCTCAGCAGGTTGGTTATGACCTGGGCAAGCCGCTGATCGTCGCCCAGGAGGAAACGGGGAATGTGCCTGTCAATATGGACGGTAAAACGCTGGCGCTTTTCGTCAACCCTGAAGGTGATAACATTGACCACCCGCTGGAGCATCTTTTCAAAATTGAATTCCACAGGCGAAAGCTCCAGCTTGTTCGCCTCGATCTTAGATATGTCCAGAATATCATTAATCACCCCCAGGAGGTGGGAAGAGGCGTCTTCTATCTTCGAGAAGCAATAATCCTTGCGATCCGCGTCCGCGGCGGCTTTGCCTATGGCGGTCATGCCGATGATGGCGTTCATGGGGGTGCGGATCTCGTGGCTCATATTGGCAAGGAAATTGCTCTTGGCCCTGGTGCTGGAGAGGGCTTCTTCCTGGGCTTTGATCAGGGTCTGCATCCGTTCGTAGCGGAGGAGGGCGCTGACCATGAGCAGCCCCCCGGAACGGAGCATGTTTTCTTCTTCCTTCGGGAATTCCCTTTCCCTGCGGCAGTCGTCAAAGCTGACGAAACCCCAGAACCTGCCCTCCAAAAACACGGGAATTATCAGGAGGGACTTAACCCCGAAAGGCTCAAAGCGGACCCAGTCTATATTTCCGACCGAGTGGACCGGGCCGGTGATACTTCGCCCCGAAGCAAGCATCCCTTCCCAGCCGGGCAGGGTGTCCCGGTAGGCGTGTTCTTCGGGCGGGAGATTTTCCGCCTCCCTGGACCAGGAATAGAGCCGCCGGTAATAGGGTTTCCCGTCTTTGTCTATGTTTTTCCAGATGTTTATCCTGTCCAAGTCTACACAGACCCCTATCAGTTCCATGCCCTTCCTGAGAGCCGTCTCGTGGACCTCGTCATCGGAGGAGAGCAGGACCGCCGCGGCTTCGTTGACAACGGAGAGCAGTTTTTCCCGGTAAAGCAGTTTTTCGGCGGCGCTGTCGGCCTTCTTTTTTTCCGAAATAAAGATCCGGTTCTGAAACAGGATGACGCAGCCGGCAAAAAAGCCCGATACCAGGAAGGACTGGATATTATCCAGGGTCTGCTGGAAGGGAGAAAGGCCGGTAACAAGATTCGGGAAACATAAAGCGATAAAGTAGCAGGCCGATACCCAAATTATATGGGTAATGATGAGGATCGCCCTGACAACACCCTTACACAAGAAAAAAATCGACACCATGCTCAGAACAAAAAAGGCCGCCATGCCGCTGTCGGCCCCTCCGAGAAAGAAAAAGGCCATGGGAAAGAAGATGTCGCTGAGCATGATCAGCATGATCCATGTAGTGAATGAGTAAAGACGGAAACGATTGCAGAGATAAAGAATAAGAAGCACCGAAAAACTGATGCCCAGCATTACCAGGATCATTTTCCAGCTTGTTCCTATGACCAGGCGGATGAGGGTTTCGACAAGGGCGGCCGCCAGCCCTACAAAACACACCATATTGATCATCCGGGCGTCCAGCGGCAGTTCCTCAGAAAGGACATAACGCCGGATAAGCTCTTTAAGCTTCTTTACCATACCGCAATCTTTCTCCCCCAGGGGTTTACCGCGCTTTCAAAGATCATTCGATTAGCCTGATTAAAGCCGGATCTCAAAAACCCGCTCCCCGGTATATTCAGAGTATACAGTTATAATGGTAAAATGCAAACACTCTCGTTGCTATTTCGCGTCTCAAGACCGATCAAACCGTGAGTCCCCGATCCCACCCTTCTCTTGCTCCCCTCCTTCAGCGCCGTCTTGTGGTTTTTATCCTTGTTTTAAACTAAACAGGCTGCCGGTACTGTGATTGGATTAATACGTTTACTTAGTTTCTTTATTAACCACAGACCTCACATCGAACCGCGAACCTTCGGTTCGATGGTTCGACCACACGGACGGATAGAGAGAACGACAATAAAATAGTGTTTTCATCTATACTTTTCTCTATCTTTCTCACAAACAGATAAAGAATTCAAGTGTAAATTCTGAATATCGAAGCAAAAGTCCGTGGTGTCCGGGTGGTCCGTGGTTAAATTTTTGTAAAGTAAACGCATATGGGTATTAAACCCCTTCGGCATGAATAAAGACAGCGGCCCGTGCCGGTATGCCTGTGGCGGTTAAGCGGCTGCTTAAAAAATACAAGCACCCACCGGCAGGCATGGCACATGCCGTTACAACGGCTATTACTCAAGGTGAGATGCCGAAGGAGGACCAGCCAAAAGGAAAAAAGACCCCGGCGGAAAAAGAAACGGACCGGAGACCTCCTCTGAGAAGAGTTCAATTCTCCGGCAGCCGTATTAAGCGGACTTTTAACCCTTATTCACAGCGAAGACCGCCTTCTTCGGGTCCGTAAAAAGGCTCCGGGCTCCATATTTGCCCGTTATAAAACCATCTCGGGAGCGACGGGGCTTGAACCCGCGATCTCCGGCTTGACAGGCCAGCGCGATAAACCAACTTCGCTACGCCCCCCGGTGTTTTAGAAAACAAAGAAGTCCAGAATGTCAAATTTCTGAACTACTGAGGCTTTTCTCAAAACTAACCGAGTTTTGGGAAAAGCTCTATTAACCTAAAAAAGATATCAAAACCGGAAAAAATAGTCAAGAGGGCCAGGGCCATTGTATTTACTTTTTTGACCTTTAAAACACGAACCTTCAGTTTGCCGGCCCAAGGAAGGAAGATGTCCACCCAAGGCGCCCCGTGTGAAGCGGCCCGAAGGGGTCATGAGATCGGCGGCCGGTCCCGCCGGCATTTTCAGAAAAAATGTCCCGAAAAACTTGATAAATATCATCCAGTATTGTATATTGTTATTGTGTTCATCACCAAAGAGGCGGATTATGCCGTCCGTATTATCAGGGCTCTCAGCCGGATGGGCAGGGAAAATGTCCGCCATATCTGTGGAAGTGAACAAATTCCCCATCAGTATGCGTATAAAATCCTTAAGAAGCTTGAAAAAGCCGGCATTGTCCTGAGCTACCGGGGTGTTGACGGGGGTTATGCCTTGGTTAAGGATCCCCGCTTAATAACCCTCTTTGACGTAATTACCGCGGTGGACGGGGATCTGCTTCTATGCGAGTGTCTCGGCCACGGGGCCGATTGCCCCATGAACGGGAAGGGGAGCAGGCGCTGCAAGGTTCACGGCGAGTTTTCCCGAATCCAGGTTCTCATACTAAAGCATCTTCGGGAAAAATCCCTGGCGGAAATTTTTTAGAGTCTTAAACTGGATAATTTTAATCCGGTATAGATAGAGGCTTTCTCAAAACCAACCGAGTTTTGGGAAAAGCTCGATAATTTTTCGTTTTACGGAGGGTATTATGATCGAAAGCTGTTACGGATGTACAACCTGCGCCAGCGCGGATAAACCTTTGGAAGAGTTTATCGCCGGCCTGTCTATGGAGACAAGCCACCACAGGGTGGAAAGCCAGGAGACGAAATGCGGATTCGGCCTCCAGGGGGTGTGCTGCAGGCTCTGCGCCAACGGCCCCTGCCGCATCAGCCCGGAGGCGCCCAGGGGGATCTGCGGCGCCGGGCCGGATGTAATTGTTACCCGGAACCTCCTCCGGGCCGTGGCTTCCGGTTCGGGCTGTTATATTCACGTAGTGGAGAATACGGCCCTCAACCTTAAAAACACGGCCCTCGAAAAGGGGAAGCTCAAGGGGCCCGGCGCACTGGAACGGCTCTGTAAGCTCTTCGGCGTTTCGGGGAAGGACGAACACGAGAAGGCCCTCAATGTCGCTAACGCCGTGCTCGACGACCTTTACAAACCCGAGTATGTCAAGATGGATCTGGTGGAAAAAATGGCCTATCCGCCCCGCTTCAAGGTTTGGAAGGAACTGGGCATACTCCCCGGAGGCGCCAAGAGCGAGGTCTTTAAGGGGGTGGTCAAGTGTTCCACCAACCTTAACTCCGACCCGGTAAACATGCTCCTGGACTGTCTCAAGCTGGGCATATCCACAGGGATCTACGGCCTTACCCTTACCAATCTCCTCAACGACGTGCTCCTGGGGGAGCCGGAGATCAGGCCAGCGCCGGTAGGGCTCAGGGTTATCGATCCTGACTACATCAACATCATGATCACCGGCCACCAGCACACCATGTTTGTGCATTTGCAGGAACGGCTTACCCAGAGCGACGTGATCGCCAAGGCCGTTGCCGCGGGCGCCAAGGGCTTTAAGCTGGTAGGTTGTACCTGCGTGGGCCAGGATCTTCAGCTCCGGGGCGCCCACTATACCGGCATCTTCGACGGCCACGCCGGAAACAACTATACTTCCGAGGCCATCCTCGCCTCAGGCGGCATTGACGCGGTGATTTCCGAATTCAACTGTACCCTGCCGGGTATTGAGACCGTCTGCGACGATCTGCTCATCAAGCAGATCTGCGTTGACGACGTGGCCAAGAAGGCCAACGCGGAATTCATCCCCTTTAGCTTTGCCGAACGGGCAAAACAGAGCGACGTGATAATCGACAAGGTAATAGCGGCCTACAGGGAGAGGCGGCCCAAGGTAAAGCTTAACCTGCTTCCCGGACACGGTTACGAAAACACCATCACCGGGGTAAGCGAGGTTTCGCTTAAAAAATTCCTGGGCGGCAGTTGGAAGCCCCTCATCGATCTTATCGTCTCAGGCGACATCAAGGGCGTGGCCGGGGTGGTGGGCTGTTCCAGCCTGGTATCAGGCGGCCACGACGTTCTTACCGTCGGCCTGGTGAGGGAGCTTATTGCCAGGGACATCATTGTCCTCACGGCGGGCTGTTCCTCGGGAGGCATCGAAAACTGCGGCCTCATGATCCCAGATGCGGCGGATCTTGCGGGACCCAGGCTCAGGGCGGTCTGCAGAAAGCTGGGCATCCCCCCGGTGCTCAATTTCGGCCCCTGCCTCGCCATAGGCCGGCTCGAAATTGTGGCAACCGAACTCGCGGAGGCCATCGGCATCGACATGCCCCAGCTTCCCCTGGTACTCTCCGCGGCCCAGTGGCTTGAGGAGCAGGCCCTGGCGGACGGCTGCTTCGGCCTCGCCCTGGGGCTGCCCCTCCATCTGGGGCTGCCGCCCTATGTGACCGGCAGCAAGGTCGCCACCCAGGTGCTCTGCCAGGATATGCAGTCCCTTACCGGCGGAAGGGTGATCATCAACAGCGACGCCAAAGAATCGGCGGAGATCCTTGAGCGGATCATCCTTGAAAAACGCGCGGCCCTGAAGATATAGGGCGGGAATGAGGACTATGAAAGGAACCATAAGAGGATTATGAAAGGAACTACACTATGAAAAGAATTTTTATTGATCAGGAAAAATGCGACGGTTGTAAAAACTGTACCATTGCCTGCATGCAGGCCCACCGGGACTGTTCGGGAACAATCTACGATCTGGATCTCCTGGACCCTAAAAACGAAGCCCGCCATGTAATCGTGACCAACGGTAGGGGCGGCTATATACCGGTGTTCTGCCGCCACTGTTCCCAGCCTGACTGCGTCATGGCGTGCATGTCCGGGGCCCTCAAAAAGGAAAGCGCCACGGGTCACGTACAGTACGACGAGCAGCGGTGCGGCGCCTGCTTCATGTGCGTCATGAGCTGTCCTTACGGAAACGTTAAACCCGATAAGGTGACTCATAGCAGGATCCTCAAATGCGATTTCTGCAAGAACGACAACGAGGAGCCGAACTGCGTGAAGGCCTGTCCGAAAAAGGCCCTCCATGTGGAAGAAGTTGAGGGGGTGGCGGTATGAACCATGTGATTATAGGCGCCGGGGCCGCGGGAATCATGGCGGCCAGAACCATAGTGAAGGAGAAGCCAGGGGATACGGTGGTCATCGTGTCACAGGACGAAGAAGTCTATTCCCGGTGCATGCTCCACAAATTTATTTCAGGGGAACGGGACGCCCTGAGCCTCAACTTTATCAACGACGATCTTTTGGCTTCGAAAAACATCCGGTGGATCAAGGGCAAAACCGTCACCCGCCTTGACGGGGCCGCTAAGGCGGTATACTCGGGGGACGAGAAAATAGCCTCCGGCGACACCGTCCTCATCGCCACAGGCGCCAACAGCGTGACGCCTCCCATAGGCGAACTCAGGACGGCGAAGAACGCCTTCGGCCTCCGTCACCTTGACGACGCCCGCTCTATTGCCGCCTCCGCAAAGGACGCACTGAAGATCGCCGTTATCGGCGCGGGCCTTGTGGGGCTTGACGCGGTTTACGGCCTTTTGGAATACGGGGAAAAAACCGGCCGGCGCTTTGATATTACGGTGATCGAAATGGCCCCGACGGCCCTTGCCATCAACCTTGACGCCCACGCGGCCGAAGCGTACCAGCGGCTTTTCGAGGCTAAGGGTGTGGCCTTCCGCCTGGCCCGAAAGGTAGTAAACACCAGAAGCGGCGGCGGCAACATAAGCGCCCTGGAGACCGACGACGGCAACAGCGTCCCCTGCGACATGGTGATCATGGCCGTGGGAGTCAGGCCCGCCATAGCCTTCCTTGAGGGGAGCGGCGTCAAAACAGAGCGGGCGGTTGTGGTGGACGATTACCTGGCGGCCAATGTGCCGGGCATCTACGCCGCCGGAGACGCGGCGGGGCTTTCGGGGATCTGGCCTAACGCCCAAAAGCAGGGAGAAATCGCCGCTTACAACATGACCGGCACCCGCTGGCCCTACGACGACCGCTTTGCCTTAAAAAACACGGTAAACTTTTTCGGCCTCCTTTCCCTTTCCGTTGGGGCCATCAACCCCCAGGACGGGGACGAGGTACTCGTCAAAGAGGATCGCAAAAATTACCGGAAGCTCATTCTCAGGGAAGACGCCGTTGCGGGGGTTATACTCCAGGGGGAAATCGGCGGCTCCGGGTTTTGGCAGCATCTCATCAAAAACAAGATTCCCGTGGACAAGTTTGAGAAACCTCTATGGAAGCTGAGCTACGCCGACTTCTACGGCATGGAGAACAACGGCGAGTATAAGTGGGTTGTTTAGGAACCGCTGACCTTCGGTCCGATTGCCCTTGCAGGTTTTCATGGTTTTATCCAAAAACCATGAAAACCACGATTATCGGGGCCGCCTATGCGGGTTGTAACTGCCGGTACCGTGTTTAGTCTAAAACACGAATCAACAACTCCGCCGCTTGCGCTAAACTTGACCCGCAGAATATGCGAACTAGAACGGACCTGGGGTCCAAAAATTGGGCGC
>JAISRW010000115.1 GCA_031273405.1 Treponema sp. | reverse complement strand
CTAGGAGCCTGTTGCGCTTCTACCAGGGGACGACTAACAAGGTCAAGGATTGGTAGAATCCCGGTATGAGCGCAAGATTTGTAAACATAGACCGGGAAACACCGCTGTTATTTCCCGAGGACTTGAGGAAACGGGCGCCTGAGGGCCATATAGCCCAGTTTATCATTGAAGCGGTAGGGAAGCTGAACATCAGGAGCGTCAAGGTGAACGAAGACGGGAGCGCGGAGGACCTTTGATCCGATGTGTCCTCCTGAGATTATGCTGGCCTTAATAATATATTGCTATGTGACCAAGCGGATGCCGTCGTGGGTGATAGAAGAAGCGGCGTATAGCGATGCAGCGGTACGGTACATATGCGGGAACCGGACTCATCCGGATCATACGGTGATATGCCGGTTCAGGGGGGAGAACCGGGAGGCGTTTGGGGAAGCGTTCACGAAGGTATTGGTGATGGGAGTAATGAAGCGGGTAGGGAGCATAAGCGTGGACGGGACGAAGATACACGCGAACGCGAGCAAACATACGGCAGTGCGTTACAAGCGGGCGGCGGAGATGATAGAGGAGGCGGAGGGAGAGGTAGAGAAATTGATACGAAAAGCGGAAGAGGCGGACAGCGTGCCGCTCAAGGAAGGGCTCGAGATACCGGAAGAAATAAAGAGGAGGGAAGAGCGGAAAGCGGCGCTTGAGGAAGCGAAGCGGATGATGGAGGAGCGGTATGCGGAGGCGTAGCGGGAGCGGGAAGCGGCGAAAGAAGCAAACCGGGAAATGAAAAAGGAAAGCGAGGAAGAAAAGACCGGGGGAAGGGATGCAAAAGAGGGAACGAGCGGGAAAGCGGTACGTGTCGGGCGGGAGAAACCTCTTGAGGAGTATCAGTATAATTTCACGGATTCTGAGAGCCGGATCATGCTTACCGGGAAGAAGGAGTTTGAACAGTGCTATAACGCGCAGGCGGCGGTAGATTAGATACGATGCTGATAGTGGGCGGGTATGTAACAAACCGGGGGAACGATAAACAGGAATTAAAACCGGCCGTGGACCGTGCGGACAGTGAAGTATACACCCCTGAGACGGTATGTGCGGATACGGAGTATGACAGCGGGGAAGCGGTAGCCAAAGAGAAGACGGCGGGCAAACTGAAGACGTGTACGGGCAAAGCCATATACAAGAAACGGAAAGAGACGGTGGAGCCGGTATTCGGGATAATCAAAGCGGCGTCGAACCTGCGGTTCGAGGATTCCGTCAATTTCTGCTGCGGGGGTTTGAGAAGGTGAATGGTGAATGGGAATTGGTGACCCTGGCATACAACTTCAAGCGGTTATATAGCCTAAGAATGAGCTAAAGAGCCCCCGGCAAAGGCAAACGCCGGTAGGGAACCCCTATTGAGGGCTGAAAACGGCCCTTTCATGAAGAAGCTTGAAAATCTTCACACAAGAAAAGCCCTGTACACAGCAAGCGCAACAGGCTCCTAGGCGACCGCGGACATTCGGTCCGATTGCGCTTGCAGGTTTTCATGGCTTTTTTGCTAAAAAAGCCATGAAAACTACGATAACGAAGCTCCTGGCTACTTTGGCTGCTTGCCGATATAGGCGAGGATGCCGCCGTCTACGTAAAGGACGTGGCCGTTTACGAAGTCGGAGGCCCGGGAAGCGAGGAATACCGCCGGACCTTTGAGGTCGCCGGTGGTTCCCCATCTGGCGGCGGGAGTCTTGGCGATGATGAACTGATCGAAGGGGTGCCTTGACCCGTCGGCCTGCCGTTCCCGGAGGGGCGCGGTCTGGGGGGTTTCGATATAACCGGGCCCTATGCCGTTGCACTGGATGTTGAATTCGCCGTATTCGCTGGCGATGTTCCTGGTAAGCATCTTGAGGCCGCCCTTGGCCGCCGCATAGGCGCTTACGGTTTCGCGGCCCAGTTCGCTCATCATGGAGCAAATATTGATGATTTTGCCGCCCCCCTTCTTGATCATGCCGGGGATAACCGCCTTGGAAACGATGAACGGGGCGTTGAGATCCACGTCTATCACCTGCCGGAATTCGACTGCGCTCATTTCGGTCATGGGGATTCTCTTGATGATCCCCGCGTTGTTTACCAGAATATCCACCACCCCGACTTCTTTTTCTATCTTCTCCAGGGTTGATTTGACCGCGCCCTCATCGGTAACGTCGCAGACATAGCCGTGGACCGGAATGCCCGCGGCCTTATAGGCTTCCAGCCCCTTGTCAACCTGGCTCTGCCCTATATCGTTGAATACAATCGCCGCGCCGGCCTCGTGGAAGGCTTCGGCGATGGCGAAGCCGATTCCGTAGGAAGCTCCGGTGACCCAGGCTACTTTCCCTTTCAATGAAAAGTCATTACCCATCTTTATCCTCCTGAAAATAAATATAAAAAATCCGCGCCGAATTTCGGCGGAGCTATTTAAGATCCACCGCGGGGACCGTATCCATATCATCAAAGAGCTGGTTTTCTCCCGCCATGGCCCAGATGAAGGTATAGGACGCGGTTCCCGCCCCGGAATGGATGGACCAGGAGGGGGAAATCACCGCCTGTTCGTTGTTCATCACGATGTGCCGGGTTTCGTCGGGCTGGCCGTGGAGATGGAAAACCACCGCGCCCTTCTTCATGTCAAAATAGAAATACACCTCCATGCGCCGTTCGTGGGTATGGACCGGCATGGTGTTCCAGACCGAGCCTTCTTCCAGAATGGTCATGCCCATGGTGAGCTGACAGCTCTGGAGTACCGCGGGGTGCACGTACTGGTAAATGGTACGGGCGTTTGACGTGGCGGCCTCTCCCAGCTTCCGGGGATTGGCTTTTTCTATGGGGACAAACACCGCGGGATAGCTCGTGTGGGCGGGGGTGCTGGCCAGGTAGAACTTGGGAGGCCTGGTTTTGTCGGCCGCCGCGAAGGATACTTCCCTGGTTCCCTTGCCGATATAGAGGCCGTCGCCTTTTTTCATTTCGTAAGCCTTGCCGTCGGCCTTCACGGTCCCGTTCCCGTCAATGCAGATAATCCCCAGTTCCCGGCGGTCAAGAAAGACATCGCTGCCAAAATCCTTTCCTCCCTCAAGCCGGAGTTCTTCCCCCGCCGGAAAGGCGCCGCCAAAAACTACCCGGTCGCTGTGGGTATAACAGAGGCTGATTTCGTCTTTGATAAAAACCTGGTCAAAAAGAAAGTGTTCCCGGAGCTTTGCGGTATCGTAACATTTTACATCCTCCGGGTGTTCGGTAAAGCGCTTTTCCAATTTCATGGGTATATTCCTCCTGAAAACCTGATACTTTAACATAGCCTTTCGGCTGACTATTGTCAAATGGAATGTGTGTCGCCTAAAAAAAATCAGCAATTTTACTTTTATGGTAACCAGGAAAATTTTGTTTGGAATCTTTATCTTCGCCTCTCTTGAGGCTTTCCCAAAACTTCAGTTTTGGGAAAGCAACCTTAAATTTAAATGAAAAAGCGGGCTTTAGGCCGCTTTTTCGGAAGCTTTTCCCATCGAACCGGAGGTTCGCACTAACCGAGTTTTGGGAAAAGCTCCATTGTTATCAAGATACCTTCCGCCATCGTTATAGACATAGCGTGAAAGCCGGGTAACCGCGGCGGCGCCCCGGCAAAAACGATCTTCTCCTTGGTGAAAACGATCTTCACCTTGGTGAAAATCATTTTCGCCTTGGTAGCAATCATCTTCGCCTTGGTGAAAACGATCTTTACCTTGGCAAAAACGATCTTCTCCTTGGTAGCAATCGTCTTCGCCTTGGTAGAAACGATCTTCTCCTTGGTGAAAGCGATCTTCACCCTGGTAAAAACCATTTTCACCTTGGTAAAAACGATCTTCTCCTTGGTGAAAATCATTTTCACCTTGGTAGCAATCGTTTTCGCCTTGGTGAAAACCGTCCGCACCTTGGTAGAAACGATCTTCGCCTTGGTAGCAATCGTCTTCGCCTTGGTGAAAACCGTCCGGCCATGGGGATAGTATAGCGGCGTCTTGGCCAAACCGTCACGTGAAAAAGCATCCTGCGGGTACTGCGCAACCAACCCGGCTTGCTGTTTTCTGCAATCGGCCGGGGCGGGGCTGGCCATCCTGGTGGTGTTTGCCTTCGCCCTGGGGATAGAACTTTTGACCGCGTACATTAAGCGGCGGGTAACGGTTTAAGGCGGCGGATCGATCGGTCCCGGCGGAAACGGCCCAACTCCTGTCCCTGG
>JAISRW010000081.1 GCA_031273405.1 Treponema sp. | reverse complement strand
GAAAACTCAGTGATTGTTGTATATATAGTGTGGTTTGAATTTTTTCCTGGAATGTTGCCGCTATATCTGGTGTCGGTGTTGTGATTTTTTGAGTTTTCGGACAGCCTGGGGGGGGGGGGGGGTAGACACGGGCTTTTCAGCCCCTAAAGGGGCCGCAAGGATGGAAGAAAAAGATGTGCTGACCGCGGTCAAACCACTCATGTAGAAAATAATACCATTGAGTGAAATATTGTGCAAGAGGACGGAGGACGGAGGAAGCGGCGGTTTTACTTTTAACCGCAAAAAAAACAACCACATCGAACCTTGGGTTTGACCACAGGGAGTGAAGGGATATTCGGGACGGACTCCCTCGTGATGCCGGCGGGTGCTGAATTTTCGCTTTTTCATTGCGGATTTATCCATATCAACATACTAAAGACCGTGATATATTGCATTATTCATGGTTCGATTAATCAACAATCAAACAACGGCCATAACGGCCATAAAGGAGACTATCATGCTGTATCCAAAAAGAGAACAAGAACTGAGTCCCGAGGATTTTAAAAATCCCGGGAGCGAATACCGGGCGGCGCCTTTCTGGGCCTGGAACAACAAGCTTGACAAGGACGAACTGGTCCGGCAGATCGACCAGCTTAAAAAGCTGGGTTACGGCGGTTTCCACATCCATGTCCGTACCGGCATGGCCACCGAGTATTTAAGCGATGAATATATGGAAATAGTCCGCGTCTGTGTGGAAAAAGCCCGGCAGGAGAAAATGCTCGCCTGGCTTTACGACGAGGACCGCTGGCCTTCAGGCGCGGCGGGCGGCCTGGTCACCCAAAACCCCAAGTACCGTATCCGCCATCTCCTTTTGACCCGCAAGCCCTACGGCGCTCCCATCGAGATTGTCCCGGAAAAGCGTTCCAGGGCTTCTTCGGGGAGGTGCGAAAACGGGGAGCTCGTGGCCTGTTTCGACGTTGTGCTCGACAAAAACGGCGACATCGACAGCTATAAGGCCATAGGCGAAAAAGACGGCGCCTCAGGGATCAAGCTCTACGCCTACGCCGAGACCTCCCTCCCCAACCCCTGGTTCAACAACCAGACCTACGCCAATACCCTCGATCCGGCTACCATACAGGAATTCATCCGGGTCACCTACGAAGCCTACGAAAAGCGTTTCGCCGGGGACTTCGGCGCCTTGATCCCGGCCATATTCACCGACGAACCCCAGTTCTCCCAAAAGGGGACGCTGAATTACGCCTTTGAGGACAAAGACGTGACCCTCCCCTGGACCTTCGATATCGAAGACACCTACCAGGCCGCTTACGGCGGCGAAAGCCTCATCGGCGGCTTGCCCGAACTCCTCTGGGATCTTCCGGGGGGCAGGATCTCGAAGATCCGCTACCACTACCACGATCACATCGCCGAGCGTTTTAGCTCGGCTTTCGCGGATCAGTGCGGTGACTGGTGCCTAAAGCACGGGATCATGCTTACCGGCCACATGATGGAAGAACCCACCCTGGAAAGCCAGACCCACGCCCTGGGAGAGGCCATGCGTTCCTACCGCTCCTTCCAGTTCCCCGGCATAGACATGCTCTGCGACCGCCGGGAGTTTACCACCGCCAAGCAGGCCCAGTCGGCGGCCCGGCAGAACGGTATTCCCGGCACCCTTTCGGAACTCTACGGCGTTACCAACTGGGATTTCGACTTCCGGGGCCACAAGCTCCAGGGAGACTGGCAGGCCGCCCTGGGGGTCACCGTCCGAGTGCCCCACCTTTCCTGGGTTTCCATGAACGGCGAGGCCAAGCGGGACTACCCTGCTACCTTTAATTACCAGTCCCCCTGGTTCCGGGAGTACCCTTATGTGGAGAACCACTTTGCCAGGGTCGCTTCGGTCCTGACCAGGGGCGGCGCCGTCGCCAGAGTCGGCGTCATACACCCCATCGAAAGCTACTGGCTTCACTGGGGGGCCAGGGAGAATACCGCCGCCATCCGGGAAGAAATGGACCGGAATTTCAGGAACCTCTGCGACTGGCTGCTCCGGGGGCTTATCGACTTTGATTATATCTGCGAGTCCACCCTGCCCAGGTACTGCGATGTTAAGGACATAGCCGGAAAAGGCTTCCCTGTGGGCAAAATGCGTTACCATGCGGTCATCGTTCCGGCCATGGAAACCATCAGGGCTTCGACGCTGGACAGGCTTGAGGCTTTTGCGAAGGCCGGCGGCAGGCTCATTTTCCTGGGCGCCCCTCCCAAGTATACCGACGCCGTCCCGGACGACCGGGGCAGCCGGCTTTGGGAAAGCGGCGAGAAAGCCGGCTTTGAACGGCTCCCCATACTCGGGTCTCTGGAGGATATCCGGGAAATCGACATACGGGACAGCTCCGGCGCCCGGACCGGGGATCTCCTCTATCAGCTCCGGGAAGAGAAGGGCGGCGATATACGCTGGCTCTTCGTCGCCCACGCCGACAAGCCCGGGAACCCCGACCTGCCCCAGGGGGATATAATCCGCATACGGGTCCGCGGCGAATGGGCGGCCGCGCTCTACGATACCCTGAGCGGCGAAATCTCCTCCCTGCCCGCGGCCTGGCAAAACGGCTGGACCGTGATTACCAGGGCTTTTTACGAACACGATAGCCTCCTCCTCAAACTGGACAAATCAGCGCCCCCCGCAAGCGGCGAGGCTCCCCGGCTTCTTACCGAGTCCAAAGGCATGGACGGGAGAACCACCATAACAACTACCGCACCTTCCCTACACTTCCCCGGTCCCGTGCCGGTTACCCTGGAAGAACCCAACGTGCTCCTCCTGGACATAGCGGAATT
>JAISRW010000215.1 GCA_031273405.1 Treponema sp. | reverse complement strand
TGGTCAGGAGGCTTATGCGGTTGAGGTAGGCAAAGAGGGAGGGATCAAGATTGTCGGGATCTTTTTCCCAGTACCCTATCATCCGTATGAGGTACTCGATGTTGGAGAATTTCCACCGGGCCTTTTTTTCATCCTTTTTGAATTCACTCACCAGGTATCCCCAGTAATTGATGGTTTCGACCATGGCTTTTACCTTCCCGGAAAGATCCCCCCTCTGGAACATGGTCTCCCTGAGGGATTCTATGAGCTCGATAAAGCTTTCGAGCTCTCCCTTGGGGGAAGAGGAACGGCCTTCGTCGCCCGGAGCGAGGCCCTGGAAAAGGCTCTCCTGGCCGCTTTCCGCTCCCAGCCGCCCGGCAAGCCGCGCCCTTCCCAAAGAGTCCCAGAGGCTGGACCGGTTCTTTTTGGCCAGTTCCGAAAGGGCCCCGATAGAAGCCTTCCCGATTCCCCGCCGGGGAGTGTTGATAATCCGGAGGAGGTTTACGTCGTCGTTGGGGTTCGCGATGACCCTGAGATAGGAGAGCACATCCTTTATCTCCTTGCGCTCAAAAAAGCTCTGCCCCCCCGAAACCCGACAGGGGATGTTTTCGCCCAGGAAGGCTTCTTCTATCACGTCGATTTGGGAATTCGTCCTGATGAGGACGCCGAAGTCGTCATACCGCAGATCTTCCTCAAAGCGCAGTTTTTTTATCTTACCGGCGATAAAATCCGCTTCGTCGCCCTCGTTCTTAGGGAAGAAAAGCTCGATGGGCCTGCCCCCGCCGTTGCCCGACCAAAGACGCTTTTCCTTACGGTTGGCGTTGTTGGCGATGACGCCGTTGGCGGCTTCCAGGATGGTGGAGGTGGACCGGTAATTCTGTTCCAGCTTGATCTCCCTCACGCCGGGAAAATCTTTTTCAAAACGGAGGAGGTTTTCGTAACTCGCCCCCCGCCAGGAATAGATGGATTGATCGTCGTCCCCCACAACGCAGACATTGGCGCCGCTTCCGCCGGCGGCCAGGAGCTTCATGAGCTTGTATTGAATGAGGCTGGTATCCTGGAATTCGTCCACCATGAGGTAGCGGTAACGGCGGCGGTATTTTTCGAGGATCTCCGGGAATTCCTCAAAGAGGGCTATAGGCACGGTGAGAAGATCGTCAAAGTCCAGGGCGTTGTAAATTTTGAGGCTGCTCTGGTATTCCTCGTACACCGGCTCCCAGACCGAATCGGCGTAACGGCCGGAACCGTCGGCTATCCCCCATTCGAAGCGGCCTATCTTGACGTTGGAAAAAAGCTGCCCGATTTTATAGAGATCCACCCCTTCGGGAGAAATCCGGCTTTCCCTGAGACATTCCTTGATGAGCTCAAGCCGGTCGGTTTCGTCATAGATAGAAAAATTTTTCCTGTACCCCAGGTTTTCAATCTCCTCCCGGAGTATCTTTACCCCGAAGGCGTGAAAGGTGCTTACCGTAAGGCTCTGGAGCTTTTTCCCGGTCAGCTCCTTGACCCTGAGTTCCATTTCTTTAGCCGCCTTGTTGGTAAAGGTGAGGGCAAGGATGGCCGACTGGGGTATCCCCTTTTCCAGCATGTGGGCTATGCGGTAGGTGATGACCCTGGTCTTGCCGGAGCCCGCCCCGGCTATGATCAGCACCGGCCCCTCAATGACGGTTACCGCCTGTAACTGGGGGCCGTTGAGTTCTTCGCTTATATTGAGTTTAGGCACCGGCCAGCATCCCCGCGATAATCCTGCCGGCCTTGCCCCTATGGCTTATCCGGTTTTTTTCCGCCTCCGGGAGTTCCGCCACGGTGCAGCCTTTTTCCGGCAGGTAGAGGATGGGATCGTAGCCGAAGCCCCCTCCCCCCTTGGCGGCCTGGACGGAAGAAACCAACTCCCCCTCCAGGGTCTCCTGGGCCGCGAAGAAGCGGTCTTCGTTCCAGAGCAGAACCATGGCGCATACGAAGCGGGCGTTCCGGCGAGGGTTGTCTCCCAGTTCCTCAAGGAGCAGGGCGTTGCGCTCCCCGTCGCCGAGCTTGCCCCTGCCGCCGCCGTAGCGGGAGGAATAGATCCCCGGCCGGCCTCCCAGGGCGTCCACGCAGAGCCCGGAGTCGTCGGCGATCACGGGGCCGGCCCTGCCCGCGGTGGCCGCGAGACGGTAGAGGGAGCGAGCCTTGATAAAGGCATTTTCCAGGAACGAGGCGCCCGTTTCTTCGGGATCGAAGGCAATGCCCTCCTCGGCGGGGATGAGAAGCTCGGCGTCCGGAGAACGCTCTTCGATAATAAGGATCAGCTCCCGTTTTTTATGGATGTTTCCGGTGGCAAACCAGACGGTCATGTTCCCTCCCTTCACGGATCATCATAGCGGAAAGACGGAAAAAAGGAAACCCGATCGAATCGGACCGGAGGTTCGGTAAAACTGCGGTTTTCAAGGCTGTGGTTCCAAAATCCGGCATTGCTGAACTTTTCCCAAAACTCGGTTGGTTTTGGGAAAACTTCTGCTTCTTCCGATTTAGATTCCCTAGCAGTTTGTTGTGCTTCACGCATAAAACAGTATAAAGAGCTTTTCCCAAAACTCGGTTAGTTTTGGGAAAAGCTTCCGAAAAAGCGGTCTAAAGCCCGCTTTTTCCCTAAAAATTTAAGGTTGCTTTCCCAAAACTGAAGTTTTGGGAAACCCTCTAAATATTCATAACTTGCAAATTGATATGATTTTGGGGCAAAGCCCCACAGACTCCTGGCGAATACCAGTATTGACTATGACAGGGGGAGGCGTCTAATGTTAAACCATGAGGCTGAGAGTTCTTTTGTTTTTTTTCGGGACCCTGATCCTTGGCATCCTTGTCCCGGGCTGCGGAAAAGACGGCCGGATACCTTCGATAGCCAGAGAAGATCTCTTTTCCCTCGATATAGGCCGCTTGGAGGATCAGATAGCCCTTTATAGCCTGGAAGGGAGCGGGGGTGTCAAGCCGGCCGACATGGCGATGCGGGACGGCCTTTTTTATATTTCCGACGGCAACGGCGGCAAAATCCTCAGGTATAATTCCTACGGGAACCTTCTTTTTATGATCTATAACGAAGAAACCAATCCCCCTCCCATGACCCTGGAACCCTTCCGGCAGGATAACGTGTCCACCCGCTGGGCCGTTACCTACCCCCTCCTGGAGCCGGGGGAAATCACCGTGGATTCCCGGAAGCATATCTTCGTCAAGGACAGGCTCCCCTATGAGCGGCACAGCTACGATCCCGAAAGCCGGGCGCTTCTGGATAACATTATTCTCCATTTTGACGCCGACGGTAACTTTGTGGAATACCTGGGCCGGGAGGGCATAGGCGGGAGCCCCTTCCCCAAAATCGAGGACCTTTTCATCTCCCGGGACGACGAGTTGGCGGTGGTGTGCCGGCTGCCCACAGGCTGGAATATTTACTGGTTCGGAGACGGGATGGAGCTGCTTTTTGTGGTGGACCTTAAAAACGAGTCCGTCCCGGTTCCACCGGACCGGGATTTGGCCCTCTCTTCCCTGGACGCCATTATTGCGGCCCCGGATTCCAGGAGGCTCTATATCAAGGTTGACTATTACAGGGATATCTACGACGAGTCTACCAATACCAGAACCGGAAACGAACCGGACAGCTCGATAATTTGGATCATGAACGCCGAAGACGATTCCTGGGAAAAAACCGTGGAGGTTCCTTTTTTCGAATACACCTACACCGAACAGAACCGGCGTGTTACTTCCAGAATGCTTTATTCCCTTCTGGGGGTTATGAAGGACGAGAAAATATTCCTTGCCTTCCCGGTAGAGGGGGGCTATTCCGTTTTATTCCTCTACCCCGGTTCGTCTTCCGTGCTGGAGCAGCAGCAGGGCTTTATCCAGGTGCGGGACGAGGAACTGAACTTTAACGCTTTCGATCTTTCGGAAGAAGGAATACTATCCGGCCTCCTTGTGGACGACTGGAAAGTTAAGCTGGTTTGGTGGCGGACCGATAAATTTATGGGGAGTCTTTTGCAATGAGATACAGACTGCTAATTTCGACCGAGACATCCAGGCTTCTGGACTCAAAGACCCAGACCGCCTGGGGTTTCAATCCCTTTGCTATGGTGGAAGCCGCGGGGAGGGGCTGCGCCCAGGTTTTCACCCGGGCTTTCCCCCGGCTCTTTTCCTCCCGGCATCCCCGGATTGTGGCGGTTGCCGGAAACGGAAACAACGGCGCCGACGCCATGATCATGCTCCGGTACTGGCTCCTTTCCGGCCGGGCCGATCCTTCCAGGTCCGCGGTTTTGATGAGCCGGTTCCCCAAACAGGACGTAAAGACCCCGCTGTCGGAGGTTTTTCTTTTTTTCAAGAAAATGAAAGTCCCCGTAATGATCTGGGACGGGGATGCGGGAGAGGGCTTTGGCAGGGCCTCGGAGGATCTCCTCGCCAACGCGGATATCATCATTGACGGCATCGCGGGAACCGGCGTCAAGGGGCCTCTCACAGGCGCCCCGGAAGAGATGGTAAAGGCCATAAACGCCCTTAAAGGAGAAGGGAGGGAATCCCGTTCTGTGAAAAAAGCCCGTTACCATTGCCCGATGGTGGTTTCGGTAGACATCCCTTCCGGCAATTCGGATTCCTGGAAACCGGACATGCCCGTTATTAACGCCGACGTAACCCTTGTCATAGAACCCCAGAAATACTGCCTTTATACTCCCGCGGCCCGGCCTCACTGCGGGATGATACTCCCGGTGGGAGGCCTTTTCCCTCCCGGCCTGGTGGCCTCCTGCCAGGGAGCGGAGCTTTTGGACTGGAACAGTGACCGGCAGGCGATATGGAAGGTAAAACCCGATACCTACAAGAACAGCCGGGGGACCGTGGAGATCCGGGCCGGAGCCATAGGCAGCACCGGCGCCGCCCTGATTGCCGCCAGAGGCGCCCAGGCTGCGGGGGCGGGCCTCATACGCCTCATAAGCGACGAAAGCGTCTATCCCGTTCTGGCTTCCCGGGCCGGGGGAATCATGGTGATCCCTACCGGCAGGGTGGACGGGGAGGATAAAACAAACGGCCGTTTTAAGCCTGACGCCATACTCCTGGGGCCGGGATGGGGGAAAACCCCGGACAGGACCCTAGTGCTGAAGAAGGCCCTCAAACAGGAGAAAGAGGGAATTCCCCTCATTCTGGACGCCGACGCCATAACCCTGGCCGGAAAAGCGGTTTTTTCCGGCAGGACTATTCTCACCCCCCATCCGGGGGAGCTCGCTTCCTACACGGGGATCGCGAAGGAGGAACTGCTGGCCCGGCCGGGCTCTATCCTGCTGGATCTTGCCAGGGAGAAGAAGGCGGTCATCCTCTTTAAAAGCCATGTTATGACCATCGCCAGCTTTGACGGCCGCCTGGGGGTGGTGGACGGCATGACGCCGGTCCTGTCTACAGGGGGAAGCGGGGATCTTCTGGCGGGGTTCTGCGCGGCCATCGGGGCCAGGATGATGCAGGACGGCCAGGGTTTCGACGGATATACCTGCGCGGCGGCGGCGGCGGCCCTTCTCATCGCTTCGGGCAGATCCGAAGAACTGGCCGGCCGCTTCCTGGATCCCCTGGAAATAGCGGACAAGGCCGCCGGTCTGGCCGGGGAAGCCTGGCTCGCCCAGGACATTGGGGGAAGCGTGAATGGCTGATTCTTCAGGCGGCAAAGACAGGGACCAGGGGGAAGCGGTCTTTTACTATTCCCGGGACCGGCGCCTTGAACGGGCCTCCCCGGCCGTGAGGGCCCTTTACGACGAGGCCGCTCCGAGGCCGGGCCTCCTCCAAAGCCTTGGGGGGAGGAAATCAAACCTTTTCCTCCTGGTTTCCATACTGATAGTCTGCACCGCTCTGGCCTTCAGTTCCCGTGTCCTTAACGCTGAAAAAGGCTTTAAGCTGGGAGGGAATACGGTAGCCCTTACTATAGCCCGGAACGATCAGGGAAGCCTCTCGGTGTTCATGCAAAAAACCATACCCCCTTCCGGTGAGGTTTATACCGGGGCGGTGGCGGTGGCTGTTTCCCCGGTGATCCCGAAGCAGGATAAGGGGAAAACCCCCGAAATATACACGGACAAGGTTTTTTTCACCCCGGTGGAAGAAGAGGGCTACCGCTTTGACCTGCCCTTTGAGGGCGACGATTTTCTTGTGGTCCTTCAGACCGAAAACGAGCGGAAAGGCTTGAGGATTAAAGCAAAAAAGATCCGGGGCTGAGATCGACCGTTTTTTTTACCTTTGCTTGAAAATTACTCCTGAAAAGTGGTAGATTAAAGATATGGTAACTATTCCATTGCCTAGCAGCCTGTTGCACTTGTGGATTTTTGCGTCATTAATGACGCAAAAATCCCGATTTTCGGGGCTGCTTTGGGAGTTTGCAGGGTAAAAAATCGCCTGATCGGCGCTTTTTGGAGATTTTATGCGCGAAGCGCAACAAACTCCTAGGAGCCTGTGGGGCTTGTAGGTTTTGAAATCACGCTATGCCTGAATAGTTGCAAGGTACGGGGAAAAGTATGATTCAGTTTTATTTTTTGTCGGTTTTTTTGAATGCCCTCGCCGGTTATGTCCTGGCGGGGGGTGGAGAAGAGGATGAATTGGGAATAAAGGGCGGGTTTTCCCTGTCTGACGAAACAGTGAGGCTGGTTCTGGGGATCCTCTGTATGGTCACAGGCCTCCTTAAGCTGCTTTCTCCCGCGGAAAAGGGCCTGCCTATCCTGGGGGATTTTATCCCTGCCCTGGTAGGGCTCCTGGCGGGTTTTATCCTGGTTCTCGAATATTACCGCAGCCATGCCACGGTAGAATCCGATCGGGTCGACAGGCTCCAGGAAGGATTTTTCCGGAATAAAAGGCTCTTCGGCTTTGTAGCGGTCGTTTCCGCGGCTCTCCATTTCCTGTTTCCCGGCGTGTTGTTCCTCTAGCAGCCTGTTGCCTTGTAGGTTTTTGTGATTTTTTTTAGGAAAAAAGCCATAAAAACCACGATAAACGGGCTCCTTACGCAGTTTGCAAGGTAAATCGAACCGAAGGTTCGCAATCGCCTTGCAGGCGATTTTTGGAGGTTTTATGCGCGAAGCGCAACAAACTGCTAGAGGCTCTTGAAATGGGGAGCCCGAAAAGATCCGTCGCCGGAATCGCCTGGAAAGGAAACAAAATCTTCATCGCCCGGAGGCTGCCTTCAGGGGATCTGGGGGACAAGTGGGAATTTCCCGGCGGCAAGGTGGAGGAGGGGGAAAGCGACAAGGAAGCCCTCGTCCGGGAGTATAACGAGGAATTCGGCGTTGCCGTGACACCAGGCCCCTTACTGGCCTCCGCTTCCTTTGAGCATAACGGAAAAACCTACAGCCTCAACGCCTACGAGCTAAGGCTGGAAAGCCTGAATTTCACCCTTCGGGAACACAGCCAGTGGCGCTGGGCGGAGATGGCCGAAATAGAAAGCCTCGACTTCGCCGGCTCGGACAAAAAGCTTTTTCCTGCTTTACAAGCGTATCTTCGCTGAAACGCCCACATCAAGGGCAAAAAGACCCGCCCCGCCGTCCGCGCCGTTTTGGAAATAGTCGTTCGGGGCGTTATCATCCGTTTCCTTAATGTACGAGTTCCCCCGGGTGCCGCTGATGTATCTGAACCCCCAGTCCAGGCGGATTTCAAATTTTTCTTTTGGGACGAAGGCAAATCCTATACCCTCCCGGAGAGAAAGCCCCCAGAGGGAAAAATCCTGAGCCTGGAACCCTGCTTTAAGATGTTCGTCTATGGAGGCGCAGAAGGTAAGGGGTGTGGCGGCTACATAAAAGTCCAGAAAAAACCGGGGACTGAGTTTCACTTCCACCGCCAAAACCGGGGAAAGGATGAACCAATTTTGGCTGTAGATGATACCCGGTCCAGAAAGCGGTTTTTTTGGGATATCGTTGGTCCAGGGCAGATAATCTCCTCCGCTGTCCTTGGATGCGTATTGGTAAAAGCCGTCCTGGGCAAGCCAGGAAAAATACATGTACGAAAAGTCTATGCTGGTTTTAAGAAGCAGGACGTCGAAAAAAGGAAAGGAAAGCCCCAGGGAGATATCGGAGAGCAGGGCGCCTTGGGAATAGGAATCATGCCGGGAATAGTGGGTCAAAAAATTCCCGCTCTCGGCCATCCAGTCCCTGTCTTCCATTATGCCCGACTTGGAGGGAAACCCGTATTTAAGCGAGACGCCGCCAAAGAAGCCCCATCTTTCCCAAGGGTCGGTTCTGGCGAAATCCAGAGCCGTCCCGGTATAATAAAGGGGCTTTAAATCCCATTTCAGCTCGCTCAAATAGGTGTCGTCATCCCCGTCGTCATTGTACAATACTTCTTCCGAGTGGCCGTATAAAATTCCAAAGGAACTTGAAAGGGAAAGTGAATATTTATTAGCAGCCCTGAGCGGGGCCGAAGAGAAAAAGAAAAACATGCTGACTAAAATGGCGAAAGCATATATATTCTTCATATAATGAGTATAATGGTTTTTTCCAACCTCCGTCCAGTAAAGATTTTTCAAAAACCGCCGGTTTTGTTCTTTATCGTTGTTTCTTTGTTTTTTTCATGCCAAAGATCTTCCGATGATATCCCCCTTGTGCCTCCTCCCACCCATCCCCTGGTCCGGAATTTTATCGGTTACGGAGTCGTCAATGCGTTTTTTACCCACATAATGGATAAGCCGGGCCGGGAAGGGGTTTCCCAGGGGTATCTCAGGAAAGGCTCTCTGGTGAGAATTATCGAGCGGCGGTCTTTGAATAACCGCGGGAATGTAGAATTCTGGGTTTATATTGACGGACCAGACCAGGATTCTGAATCGGGATCCAAGGGATGGCTTAACGAATCGGCCCTGGATATTTACGACAGCAAAGCCAGAGCCGTCACCGCCTCGGAAGCCATGAGCCCTTAAGGAATAAACCACAGACCACACGAACCGCACTGACTTTTTATTCGTGCCGCGGGTTTAGTACCCATATGCGTTTACTTAGAATTTTTATAACCTCGGACCA
Organism: Treponema sp.; assembly: GCA_031273405.1. The sequence continues at coordinate 301 of JAISRW010000215.1, read as the reverse complement.
CCCGGACACCACGGACTTTTGCTTCGATATTCAGAATTTACACCTGAATTCTTCATTTGTTTGGGAGAAAGTTGGGAGGGGGGGCTTTATCACAGTTTCAAGGCTTCTTTCCGTCTCATTGCGGTGGGTAATATCGGGCCATTCTCAAATCTTGTGATCACTTCTCTTTTGATTCTGGGGGGTCTCTATTTTATACTTAAAAAAACTACATTCGGACGGAATGTGTATGCAATCGGAATGAATGAGGAAGCTGTCCGGCTGGCTGGCGTTAATACCAAAAAAATCATCATGATCATCTATA
>JAISRW010000208.1 GCA_031273405.1 Treponema sp. | reverse complement strand
GTCGTAGGTAAACCCGCGGTCTATATCACGGGAGGCACTTCATATTGTCTAGGAACAAATCTTCGGGAAGAAAAGCCGGGCGGAGACACGGAAGCTGAGCGAGGACCCGGTACTCGGCTTTCAGTTCAATCTGCCGCTTGACCGGCTGGAGGGGGAGGAGGCGGATGTGGATGTGGAGGAAACCCTGAAGGAACGGATCCTGGTGGAGGCGGCTCCGTACATGCGGGAGATAGATATGAGCCGTTTCGGAACCCCAGGGTGTTTACCTCGTATTTACGGTCGGCACCGAAGGCGGCTAACTCAAACACATCGACGGGCATTCGGGGAACGAACAAGAAGGGGAAGAAGTTGTGCTCGACGATGCCGGCGCTGCCACCGAATCATATCCTTGAAGCCGGCGTGAAACTGAGGGACTGGTGTATGCGGTTATGGGAGTATAGAAACCCGGACCGGTGCGGACGGGACTGAGGAGGCGGGTGCCGGCGGAAGTCTATCACATGCTGAAGAAGGGGGAATATCACTACGGGCGGGAGCCAAAGGAGCACGAGGCAAAGATAGCAGAGTGTAAAAAGTTCCGGGAAAAATCTTGCAAAAAGTGCTTGATATTTTCTCATAGATGGACTTTTGTTTCGATATTCAGAATTTACACCTGAATTCTTCTATCTGTTTGTGACTGTTTGTGAGACAGTATAGATGAAACGCTATTTTATTGTCGTTCTATCTATCTGTCCGTGAGGTCTCGGACCGGAGGTTCGGCGTGGTCTGTGGTTATTCTTCCTGGTTAAGTAAACGCATATAGGTTACCACTCCCTCCGTTCCACCGATTTTCGCTGTCCCTAGCAGTTTGTTGCGCTTCGCGCATGAAACCTCCAAAAATCGCCTGCAAGGCGATGCGAACCTACGGTTCGATTTACCTTACAAACTGCGTTCGAACCTTTGGTTCGCGGGTGCCCAATAATCGTGGTTTTTTGTGACTTTTTTACAAAAAAATTCACAAAAACCTACAAGCGCAACAGGTTCCTAGCGGGCAATTGAATAGTTACCATTTTTTTTTAAAAAGAATTAGAATAGAGAAGTAGGGTAACTACTCAGGCGTCTATATGCCAATAATGGTTTAGAAGGCAGTTCGAAATAAAACGTAGTTTTTTTCGGGCGGAGGGGGTGTCAACCTTCTTGTTCAATGAAAAGCAGCGAAAGAGCCTAAAAAGGCTTTCGCCGAATGGCGTCAGCCCCCTCCTGAGTGATTACAAAGCAGGAGTAATTAATGACGGTAGAAGAGCTTCGCTCTGAATTGGAAACAATTGTTTCAAATCTCTCCGCCGGCGGGTTTGGAACTATCGATCCCGGCCTGGTGGAAAAATTGGATATTTATAGCGCCGCTGCCGGCGGCCTGGGGATGAAAGAAGGCAAGCACCTTCTGGAAAATCTTTCACAGATCATGAAGGCCATTAAAGACGGAAAGTCTTCCTCTGAAAGCGGCGCGATCCGGCTCGAGGCTCTTGATTTCTATACCAAAAAGATTGCCGGAGGCAGTATCGAAGATCTCAGTACCGAAGATCTATAGCAACCTTAATTTTTCAGCAACTCCCAGAGCCTTCCTGAAACGGTGTATTGGTTTTCCCTGGTAAGGAGCACCGCTATGCCTTCGTCCCTGGCTGATTCCAGCATATCCTCCGGAAGGGGGCGGTTGTTGCAGACGATGATGCAGATGATGTTCACCAGGGCAGCCACGGCGACAGTGTTTTTGTGAGCCTGGATGGTGATGAGGGCGCCCCCGTCTTTGGCATTGGCCATCACGTCCGAAAGGAGGTCCGAAGTATAGGCCCCGGTGAGATCCGCGTCTTCGAACTCGTCCTGAACGATTTGAGCGCCCAGGACGCCGGCAGCCTCCCTGACGGTCACGTTCCGGCCTGATCCTTGGGCGAATTGAGAAAAACCACCGAGCGGACGGTGGTCCCGGCGCCAACGGTGGATTCAATAAAGAACTCGTCCGAGACCCGCTTGGTATTGGCCAGCCCCATGCCCGCGCCAAAGCCCAGGGAACGTATCCATTCGTTGGCGGTTGACCAGCCCTCCTGGAGGGCCAGACTGATATCGCTAATCCCCGGCCCGGCATCGGCGGCGACTATCACCACCCGGTCCGGCTGGATGGAACAGGCAATGGTTCCCCCCTGGGAATGAACCACCTGGTTGATTTCCAGTTCATAGCTGGCTATGGCCACCCGCCTGATAATCTTGGGATCGATATTCCGGCTTTTAAGGGCCTTTTTTATCTCCGTAGAAGCCCTGCCGGCAAGCTCGAAATCGTAGCGCACCGTGGCGAATTCCATCTCCGAATAATGATCCGGCGTCCCCGCGTCCTTCTGATGGATCTTTTCAAGCCGGAGAACTTCCCGGTTCATTTCCACCAGAAGGGTCTTTATCACGTCCTTGGAAGTAAGAATCCCCACAAGCTCTTTTTTTTTGTTCACCACGGGAAAACGGCCGTAGCGGTATTTGTTGAGGTAGGAAATGGCAAAAGAGAGGGGCATATCGTCTTCCAGGACTATCACGTTACGGGTCATCCGTTCTTCGGCAAAACTGTCGATATGCCCCTGATCCAGGGCCATGATAATATCCTCGATGGAAACGATGCCCAAAAGGCCGGCGCCGTCCACTATAGGAAGACCGGTAATGTAGTTTTCACGCATCAGCGCCTGAATATAGCGCATGGTATCGGTCTTTTTCGCGGTAATCACCGCAGAGGTCATGACATCCTTTATTTTTAACTGATAGATAAGTTCCAGAACTATAGAAGGGGAATCAACGGTGCTTATGGGAATATCATCGGACAGACCCGGCGGCTCAACCATTGCTGCGCTCCTTGCTCAGGAGATACTTATCGATGATTTCGCCCACCCCGTCATCATCATTGGAACGGTCGGTAACCATATCGGCTATGCTCTTAATCCGCTCGTCTCCGTTTACCATGGCCACCCCTGTACCGGCCCAGCGGATCATGGCTTCATCGTTCATGGAGTCCCCTATGGCCATCACCTCTTCCCTTTCTATACCGAGGAGTTCCGCCACCTTTGCCAGGGCTGTTCCCTTGTTTGTTTGGGGAGGGAGTATCTCCAGCATATAGGGCTTGCTGGTAAAGAGGGTAATATCATTGCCCAGATAGGTACGGAGAATGCTTTCCAGCGGAGCCAGCAGCATGGGGTCACCGGGGATAAGGAGCTTGGAGCAGCTCTGCCCGACCATGGCCCGGAAATTTTCGACCACCACCTGCCTGAGCCCCGTCAGTTTCTGATCATAATTTGAGTACTCGTTCTGCCGGGAGACATACATAATATCGTCTTCGTAAATTTGAACCGCGAAGCCCTCGGCGGAGGCCAAATCACAGGCCGCCAAGGCGATTTCAGGCGAAATCCGCACCTCAAAGACGGCTTTGCCGGAGTGGCTTTCCTGGATGATTGTTCCGTTGTTGCATATCAGATAACCGGGACGC
>JAISRW010000153.1 GCA_031273405.1 Treponema sp. | reverse complement strand
TAGCGGGGTATGAAACCGCGCAGTATTGATAATTTCCTATCCATCGACAGATTTTTTCGGATCGAAAAAATCTGATACCTCGCCCTTCAGGGCGAGGTAGTTCATTTCCCGAGGACTTGAGGAAATGGCTGCCTGAGAACCATATCGTCCGCTTTATCATTGAAGCGGTAGGGCAGCTTGACATCGGGAGCTTCAAGGTGAACGAAGGCGGGAGCGGGGTAAGCGCCGGGCGGGAGAAACCGCTTGAGGACTATCAGTATAATTTCACGGCTCCTGAAAGCCGGATCATGCTTACGGGGAAGAAGGAGTTTGAGCAGTGCTATAACGCGCAGGCGGCGGTAGATGTCGATACGATGCTGATAGTAAGCGGGTATGTAACAAACCGGGGGAACGATAAACAGGAATTAAAACCGGCGGTGGACCGCGCGGACCGTGAAGTATATACCCCTGAGACGGTGTATGCGCGGATACAGGGTATTATAGCAAGGAAGCGGTAGAACTGCGGGACGAAACGGGGGAGTGCCGGGGACCGGAAGTATACTGCGCGGAGGAAACAGCGGCCCCCGACGCGGAGGCGGCAGCGAAAGAGAAGATGGCGGACAAACTGAAGAGAGACAAAGGGAAAGCCATATACAAAAAGAGGAAAGAGACAGTGGAACCGGTATTCGGGATAATCAACATACCTCGCTCTGAAGCTCCCCCGCGAACCAGTGAGCGGGTTCTTGGGTATGTACCCTTCGCAAACAATCAAAGCGGCGTAGGACCTGCGGTTCGAGGATTCCGTCAATTTCTGCTGAGGGGGCTGGAGAAGGTGAGTGGGAATTGGTCCCTGGCATACAACTTCAAGCGGTTATATAGACTGAAAACGAGCTAAAGAGCCCCCGGTAAGGGGCAAACACCGGTACGGCAGCCCCATACCGAGGGCTGAAAGCGCCCCTTCAATGAAAAAGATTGAAAATCCCCACACAAGAAAAACCCTGTACACAGCGAAGCGCAACAAACTCCTAGCAAAACCTTCGACCGAGCCGCCATCCCCAGCTATGCTGGGGCGCGTATTCAGACCTGTTAAACGCCGTTTTTTCTTAACGTCTTATGGTATTGTAAGAATTTAACCCATGTAGTATAATAAAAACGTTCATAACGGGAGATAAAAATTGAGACATTGGAAGCATATAGTTTTCTCTTTCTCGTGGCTTTTCCTGCCAATAGTTGTCTTTGCTCAAACCGCTTCTTATGATGATGCACTGAAAAGGGCCTCATGGTCAATAGAAAAAAAATTAACAGATAATTCTCCTATCGTCATATTAAAGTTCTATTCTTCTTCTGGACGGTTCTCTAGCAGGGTAATAAATGACCTTACGGAAATATTCGTAAATGACAGTATCACTGTAGTTGATAGACAATACATGGAAGATATATTACAGGAACAGAATTTTCAATTATCCGGTTATGTAAGCGATGAATCAGCGGTTTCTATAGGACACATGCTTGGGGCTCAATCAATAATCATTGGTTCCGGTGAAAATATGGTTGATTCTTATCACATACAATTCAGAATGATCGGCGTTGAAAGTTCAATAGTACAGGATCAAATATGGCAATAGGCTATGAATTTAGTTTGTAGATGATAATGTGGAGGCGCTGAAATGAAAAGAGTTGTCAAAATGTGTACAATATGTGTTTTAGAAGAAACGCCGCATAACAGGTCTGTGTATACGCCGCATAAGTCCTGTTACGCGGTGTATAATGAAGCAGTTTATGGCAGCTACCCGGCGGCGTACATTGTAAACCGTTGGGTATGCGATACAATATTACAGGGGCCGGTATGAACCGTAACTAAAGGCTTTTACCATGTACCGGTTTGAGGAGGCTTATGTTTTTTCCACGTAAAAAAGTTGACGCCGCGCTCAACGAGTTTAATCAGAATGTAAAACCCGTTTCCCTTAGCCAGGATGCCTGGAAACGGCTTAGAAAAAACAAAATGGCGGTTTTTGGTTTGACGGTGGTACTACTCTATATTTCCGTTTCGATTTTCGCCCCCCTTCTACCTATTTATCCCTACGAACGGCAGGAGATCAGACACATATACCTGCCGCCGTCCCTGGAAAGCGCCGGTACGGTCATGCTCCGGACCAGGGAAGCCTACCTTGCCCGTGTCATGGCACGTGAAGGCCGCACCGAATACAACGAGGCGGAGCGGACAGAGCTTGAGGAAATGATAGCCGACATTGAAGCAAATCCCGTACATAAACGGGTGTATATATGGGGTACGGACATACTCGGCAGGGATGTGTTCTCGCGTGTCATCTACGGCGGAAGAATTTCCATAGGCATCGGCGTACTCGGCACCATTACGGCGCTTTTCATCGGTATTTTTTTCGGCGCTGTTGCCGGTTACGCCGGAGGGCGGATTGACAACCTTATCATGCGCTTTGTTGACGTAATGTACGGCCTGCCCTATATGCTGGTCGTTATTATCCTGATGGCGATCATAGGGCGCAATGTTTTTATACTTTTTGTGGCGATTGCCCTTGTATCGTGGCTTACCATAGCGCGGGTGGTGCGCGGGCAGATTATCAGCCTAAAAAACGCGGAATTTGTCCAGGCGGCCCAGTCTGTAGGGGCGGGCACTCCCCGAATTATCCGCAAGCATCTGCTCCCCAATACCCTGGGGATCATCATCATATATGCGACCCTTTCATTACCGTCGTTTATTATGAACGAAAGTTTTTTGTCCTTTTTGGGTCTCGGCGTTTCGGCGCCCCTGGCGTCTTGGGGTTCCCTCGTTTCCGAAGGGGTAAAGGGAATGGAACTCTACCCTTGGCTGCTCGTCGCCCCCGCGGTAGCAATGACCGTCTTCCTCTTTGCCATGAATTTCTTAGGCGACGGTCTTAGGGATTCATTTGATCCCCAGAGCAAGAACAGAATCTAAGCGGGTATTGAAAAAGTCAATCAAGAAATCGCGGAGCAGATTATTGAAAAGCATTCGGTTTTTCAACAACCGTTTGTAGGAGGCGGCCATGACAGATACGGCAAAACCTGACCAGGTAGTCCAAAACCAGGCGGTTCGGGACGAAACGGTTCTTGAGCACCAAAAAGTCCTTGAGGTAAAGAACCTTCAAACCTATTTCTTTACCGATGAAGGGGTGGTCAAGGCGGTGGACGATGTCTCCTTTTTCCTCCGAAAAGGGGAAGTCATGGGGATAGTAGGGGAATCGGGATCGGGTAAATCCGTTACAAACCTTTCGGTTATGAACCTGGTACAAAGCCCTCCGGGGAAGATCATGGGAGGGGAGGTGCTCTTTCACGATGAGGATATCCTTAAAATGGACAAGAAACGTATCCGTTCTATCCGGGGGGCCAAAATCTCTATGATCTTTCAGGACCCCATGACAAGCCTCAATCCCTTTTTGCGTATCTCTACCCAGATGATAGAAACCCTCCAATTACACCAGAAGCTCTCTAAAAAGGAAGCCAGAAAAAGGGCGGTGGAAATGCTCACCCTTGCGGGTATCCCCGCGGCGGAAGAACGGATTGACGCCTATCCCCACCAATTTTCAGGGGGCATGTGCCAGCGGGTGATGATCGCTATGGGGCTTTCCTGCAACCCGGAGATCCTCATTGCCGACGAGCCTACAAGCGCCCTGGATGTAACTATTCAGGCCCAGATACTGGACCTTATCAAGGGCCTTACCAGGCAATTCGGGACGGCGGTGATCCTTATCACCCATTCCCTGGGCGTGGTGGCGGGGATGTGCGATACTATCTATGTGATGTACGCCGGCAGGATCGTGGAACGGGGCTTTACCGCGGATATTTTTGAGAACCCCCAGCATCCCTATACACGGGGGCTTATCAAGTCGGTGCCCCGGCTGGACCGCCCGAATTCGGAGCGGCTTTTTTCTATTCCCGGACAGCCGCCGAATGTGATAGACCTTCCCCCCTGCTGCCCCTTCTTCCCCCGCTGTTCCGAAACCCAGGAAATATGCAAAACCAGTTACCCCGGCGAGACCGATTACGGAAACAGCCACTGGGCAAGCTGCTGGAATGGAGGCGGGGTATGAGCGATTTACTGGAAGTTAAGGACCTATGTATGTATTTTCCCGCGGGAAGCCGCGGTATTTTTAAAAGAGAAAAGCGTTTTATCTACGCGGTGGACGAGGTTTCTTTTTCCCTTAAAAAAGGGGAAACACTGGGGCTTGTAGGGGAATCGGGCTGCGGAAAATCTACGGTGGTCAGGGCCCTCTCACGGCTCTACACCCCTACATCGGGGGATGTATACCTTAACGGGAAAAACCTCTCGACCATGAAGAAGCGGGAACTGCTGGAAGCCCGGCGGAATATGCAGATCGTTTTTCAGAATCCATACGCGTCTCTAAATCCCCGTATGACAACGGGGGACATCATCGCGGAACCCATGCGGATCTACAAAAAGCTGAAGCTCCTTGATATGAACGAGGGGGAGATTGAAGCCCGTGTCGAAAAACTTATGGATATGGTGGGGCTTCTCAAGTTTTACAAGAACCGTTACCCCCATGAGTTTTCCGGCGGCCAACGGCAGCGGATCGGAATAGCCCGATCCCTTGCGCTCAATCCCCAATTGGTACTTGCGGATGAACCTGTATCCGCCCTTGATGTCTCTATTCAGGCCCAAATACTGAATCTCTTTAAGGACATTCAAAAGGAAGTGGGCCTGTCCTACCTTTTTATTGCCCATGACTTAGCGGTTATCGAGTATATATCGGACCGGATTGCGGTGATGTATTTGGGGAAAATCGTAGAAATCAGCGATTACCGCGATCTCTATCAAAATCCGTTTCACCCCTATACCCAGGCCCTGCTTTCGTCGGCGCCGATACCCGACCCTAAAATTGAGGCAAAACGGCAGCGGATTATCCTTACCGGAGACGTACCTTCCCCGAATATACGCCGCCCCGGCTGTTATTTCTACGACCGCTGTCCGCGCCGAATGGAAAAATGCCAAACAAGCCAGCCTGAGCTAAAACCGGTTTCGGCGGAAAAGAGCAATCACAAGGCCGCGTGTTTTCTGCATTGAACAAGGAAGCGGGCGGAATTAAAATTTTTGTAACTACTCAGGACTAATGCGCCGCTACCGCGGCGCTATCGGCGGAAAGGAGGGGGGCCTGTTCCCAGGCATTTTCCCGCATACCGGCGCCTTTGCGTCCGGCCCCCCTGCGCTCCAGCCTTGCCTTTACCGTAAGACTTGCGCAAGCAAGTCTTACGCTGCCCCCTAAACGGAGGCTTATTGAGGGCGGCTGAGTAGTTACAAACAAACCTTCCCGTAAGCTACCCATCTACCGCCGCAACGGCGTGAGCCGGGCCGATATTTGCGGGCTTGGATCAGATATTCTGAAGAGCGCCCTTCACGGCAATTTTCTTTTAAGAAATTCAACCGCTAAAAGCACAAAAAAGGAAAGTATACTACTACCTTGATTAGGTCAAATCAATAGGTTTAACCACGGACCACACAGACAACACGGACGAAGAAAAAGGGTAAACTTGAAGTAAAATCAGCTTATTTCCGATATTTTTCCAGCTTTTCCCTATTTTTCTGTGTGGTCCGTGAGGTCAGTGGTTAAATTCTTTATCAGTTCATTTAGCCTAATCAAGGTATTAGGAGCCGCTTAAATTGACGATGGCTTCTTTAAAAAGCCGCTTTTCCTTTTCTTCCCCGGTCAGGCCCGGAGGGAGCCGGGCGGCGGCCTTATGCAGGGCTTCGACGGCGGCGCGGCGGTCGTAGCCCATGTCCGCCAGGGCTTCCGCCAGTTCACCGTAGGGGCCCTCCGACGCGGTTTGCGTCGCCGCCAGCTTCCCCTTGAGGGCCAGGATCATCTTCTGGGCGGTCTTTTTCCCCAGCCCCGGTACCGCTTCCAGGCGGGCCAGATCCCCGGCCTCCAAAGCCCTTTCCAACTCTTCCTGGCCTATGCCGCCCAGAATCTTGAGAGCCCCCTTGGGGCCGATTCCCTCGACCTTAAGCAGTTCGAGGAAGGTAGCGCGCCGCTTTTCATCGGCAAAGCCGTAGAGCTTCATCTGGTCTTCCCGATGGTAAAGCCAGACGAAAACCCTCCCCGCTTCCCCGGGCCCGCCGAAACGATCCAGGTCCGTGGCGGGAACGGAAACCTCCCATTCCACGCCTCCGGTAAGGATTCTCAGGGAGTCGGAAAGTTTCTCGCTAATAAGGCCCTGTAAACTGTTGAACATACTTTAATCTCTCAACGAAATATTATTAACCACTGGGGCAGTTCCAAAATGTCAAATTGTGGAACCGCAACCTTGAAAACCGCGGTTTTGTAAGGCTTGAGCCTGAAAAACTGCAAGAGCCGGTTTCAAAATAACCGATTTTGGAACCGGCTCCACTGACCGCACGGACAACACAGACTGTTTGTTCGAAATTCTCGTTTTGTCCGTGAGGTCTGTGTGGTCCGTGGTTAAAGTGCTTCATTTTAAAAAGCCCCCCGAATGGGCCGCGCAGACAGCCGCCCCCAGGGCGTCCGCCGCGTGATCCGGCCGGGGGATTTCCGGCAGCCCCAAAATAAGGCGGACCATGTCCTGGATCTGGGCCTTGCCGGCGGAACTCTCCCCAACCACGGCTTTCTTGATGGCGTTGGGGGTAAGCTCCATAACCGGCAGCATGCGCTGGGACAGGGCCATGGAGAGAACCCCCCGGGCCTCGGCGACCGCCATGGCGCTGGAGATGTTTCTGCCAAAATAAAGATTCTCTATGGCCGATTCGCCGGGCTGATAGGTATCGAGTATTTTGACAAAAGACTGATAGATAAAAAAAAGCCGCTCCCCCCGGGCCTGGGACGCCGGGGTTTCTATGCAGCCGTGGGCGATATAGCGGAGCCGGCTGCCCGAATATTCCACCACCCCCCAGCCGGTGGACGCAAGGCCGGGGTCCACACCGATGATCCGGCGGCCTCGGGCCTCGGGCCCGCTCCGGTCCCCGGCCCGCTTTTCCGCCTTTTTCAGGAGGCCGGTCTTACTCGCTTTCAAATCCGTCGGGGATGTTTATATTGGAATAAACGTTCTGGACGTCGTCGTTTTCTTCCAGCTTTTCGATAAGCCTGACGGCCTTGGCGGTCCCTCCGTCGTCCAGGGAAACATCGGCCTCCGGAACCATGCTGATTTCGGCGCTCATGGTTTCAAACCCCTTTTCGGAGAGCGTGTTGGCCACGGCCTCAAAATCCTCGGGGGCCGCGGTTACTTCGATGATACCGCTGTCGAGGGACACGTCTTCGGCGCCCCCCTCGATGGCCGCTTCCATCACCTGGTCTTCGGTGTACTTTTCCCCGTCCAGGGTGATGATGCCCTGGCGCTTAAAAAGCCGGGACACCGAGCCCGCGGTAGCCAACTGGCCTCCCGCGCGGGTCAGGATATTCCGCACATCCGCGGCGGCCCTGTTTTTGTTGTCCGTCAGCACTTCGATGAGCACGGCCACCCCGCCGGGCGCATAGGCTTCATAGGTCAGCTCTTCGTAGCTGACCCCTTCCAGTTCGCCGGTTCCCTTCTTGATGGCCCTGTCGATATTGTCCTTGGGCATATTGGCTGCCCTGGCCTTGAGGATGGCGGTCCTGAGGCGGGGGTTCGCGTCCACGCTGCCTCCGCCCATCCTGGCGGCGATGGAAATTTCCTTGATGAGCTTGGTGAACATCTGCCCCCGCCGTGCGTCGGCGGCGCCTTTCGCGTGTTTAATAGTCGCCCATTTGCTGTGGCCCGACATAATAACTCCTTAATGTTTAAGAATCTCGATTGAATTAAAGCCCCTTTCCCAAAACAGAATTTTTGGGAAACCTCTCTCGAAAAGGAAATATATCACAGCCGGGGGAAAATGGGAAGAGGGAGACAGGCCGGGGCGGATCGCCCTTCAGTTCCCGGTTAGCGCTTCTATCTCCCCGGCGCCGAGGCTGCGGCACTTCCCTTCTTCCAGGTTTCCCAGCTTCACCGGTCCTATGCGTATGCGCTTGAGCGATTGGGGATGAAGGTGGAAGTAGGAAAAGACCCGGCGAATCTCCCGGTTTTTCCCTTCTATCAGGACTACCCTGAGGGATCTGCTCCCGGTCTTTTCGATTTCCCCGGCCCGGTACAGGATTCCGTCTATGAGGACGCCCCCGGCAAATTCTTCCACCATCCTGCCGGGGATGGGAACCGTGGATTCCACCAGGTATTCTTTTTCAATCTCCGCGGCGGGGTGGCCTATTTTCGCGGCAAAGGCGCCATCGTTGGTAAACAGGATGAGCCCCGAGGAGAGGAAGTCTAGCCGGCCCACGCTGTAGAGCCTTTCCTTACAGGGAGGCAGGAGATCCAGGGCCAGGGGCCGGTTCTGGGGGTCCCGGGAACTGCAAATATAGCCGGGGGGCTTGTTGAGGGCCAGGTAGTGCAGGCGGCTTTCGACGGTTACGGGCTTTCCGTCCAGGCAGACCTCATCGCCGGGAAGAACCTTGGCCCCCAGGGTCGACACCACACTGCCGTTTACGGTTACCCGGCCCTGGGTGATGAGTTTTTCGCTCCCCCGCCTGGAAGCGGCCCCCGCATGGGCCAGATAAACCTGGAGCCTAAGCCGGGAGGCGTCCTGGGGATTCTCCTCATTCTTTTTCGAGTTCAAAACGCTCCGCCTCGCTTTCGTTCAGTTTGGGCAGGTCGGCAATGCTGTTCAGCCTGAAAAGCTTTAAAAAATCCCTGGTAGTCCCGTACTGCGCGGGCTTTCCGGGGACGTCCTTTTTTCCCACTTCCCGGATCATGTTCCGCTCCAGAAGAAGCCTGAGCATGTTGTCGGCCTGGACCCCCCGGATGGCCTCCACCTCGGCGCGGGTTATGGGCTGGGAATAGGCAACAATCGCCAGGGTTTCCATAGCGGCCCGGGACAGGCGGGATTCGTTTTTTTTGCCGTACCGTTCTTTGAGGCTATCCCAGTACTCTTTCTTGGGGGAGATCATGACACCTCCTCCTATGCGGACCAGTTCCACTCCCGAGTCATCGGCTCCGTAGCGGGCCGAAAGATTTTCCAGGGCCTTTTCCGCCACATCCCGGGCCAGGCCGGAAATACGGGAGAGACTCTCTTCGTCAAGGGGGTCCGATTCCAGGTATAGTATGGCCTCAATCAGTGCCGTTTCCTTCTCCAATTTTAACTCCATCATAAAACGTTACATCTAAGGTTGGACTTTCAAATCACGGCGCCGCCGGAACGTCGGATTTTGGAAACCCCTGGTTGGGCTTGATGATAATATCCCCAAACATACGATTTTGAAAGATCAAGACCATCCGTACCTTAACCGCTTCCAGAACCGCCAGAAAGGCGCAGACAATGTCGAGGACCGATCCCCGGCGGATCACCAGATCCGTAAAACTACATTCCCCCCGGTCTTCAAGGAGCTCCCGCAGGAGGGTGATCTTCTCGTTTATCGATACTTCCTCGTGCATGTCGATGATCCTTTCCTTTGAAAGATTGGACATGAGGCTCGAAAATGTTTTCAGCAAGCTCCAGACATCGGCTTTTTCCCAAAGATCCTCGTCAGGAAAGGGAAGGACCCGCTGGAGCCGTTTCCTTTCGATCATCCACTCGGCTTCTCTTTCCTTGTCTTCCATCAATTCCGAAAGCTTTTTGAATTTCTGATATTCGATGAGACGCTCCACCAGTTCCTGCCGGGGGTCTTCGTCCTCGTCGTCCACGTTTACTTCCACAGGCAGGAGCATGCGGGATTTGATGAGCAGGAGAGTGGCCGCCATGGTGTGGAATTCGGAGACCTCCTCCAGATCCAGCTCCGCGGCATAGCTTAAATATTCCAGAAATTGTTCGGTGATCCGGGCGATGGGAATGTCGTAAATGTTGATCTCGTTCTTTTTTATCAAAAAAAGCAGCAGATCCAAAGGCCCTTCAAAGTCATTTATGGTAAAATGACGGCCATTACCGCCGGGC
>JAISRW010000086.1 GCA_031273405.1 Treponema sp. | reverse complement strand
GAGGCCCACCGAATCGTCCAGATAGCCCCGGAGTATGGCCTTGTCCACCGAGAAGGCGTCAACCCGGCCGGAATCCAGGGCGGCCTTGATTTCGGGATAGGTGGCGAATTCGGCAAAGCTGACCTTGACCCCCAGGGGGGCGGCCCCGTCCTCGATAGCCTTCCGGCTGGTGGCGGACTGGGCGACGCCGATGGTCTTGCCGTTCAGGTCTTTAAGGCCCGTATAGCCCGCGGCTTTCTTGGTCAGGAGGCCCACGCCGTCGGTGTAATAGATTGACGAGAAGTTGTAGGTGAGCTTCCGTTCCTCGGTTACCGTAAAGGTGGCGATGACAAAGTCGATGTCCCCGTTGTCAAGCAAGGGGCCCCTGGTCTTGGCCGTTACCGGTGTAAAGGCCACCTTGCTGGGATCGCCGAAAATCTCCTTGGCCAGAAGCTTGGAAAGCTCAATCTCCATGCCTTCGTACAGCCCGGTGTCCGGGTTCTGGAGGCCAAAACCGGGAACGTCGGATTTAACCCCTACCCGGAGGACGCCCCTGGCCTTAATCGCGTCCACAGGACCGCCGCCGCCGGATGAGGGCTGGCTTCCACCACCGGCAAATACTGCGCCGGTTACAACCGCCAGAATCAAAGCCGCGCATAACAATTTTTTCGCTAACTTCATTCTTTTCTCCTTTTGGAGCGATTTCAAAATGTCAGATTTTGAAATCGCACCCCTGAATTTAATGCAGAAAATGCGCTGGCGCGTTTTCTGCGAGATCCGGCGCCATCGGACCAACGGTCCGCAATAACCGATTTTGGCGCCGGATCAATTACCGCAAAATTTTGCTCAAAAAAGCCACGGTCCGTTCGTTCTTGGGATGTTCAAAAAAATCCTCCGGCGGCGCTTCTTCCACCAGCATCCCATTATCCATAAAAATCACCCGGTCGGCAACCTGGCGGGCAAAACCCATCTCGTGGGTCACCACCACCATGGTGATGGATTCCGTGGACAGCCGTATCATCACGTCCAGAACCTCCTGAACCATTTCCGGGTCCAAGGCGCTGGTGGGCTCGTCAAAGAGGATGATCTTTTGCCTGGTGGCCAGGGCCCTGGCTATGGCGATACGCTGCTGCTGGCCGCCCGAAAGGGTCGAGGGGTAAACCGCGGCCTTTTCCCGGAGGCCCACCACATCCAGAAAATGGTAGGCTATCTCCTCCGCCTCGGCCTTGGTCTTTTTCTGGAGTTTGACAGGCGCCAGGGTGATATTCTGAAGCACCGTCATGTGGGGGTAGAGGTTAAACTGCTGAAAAACCATGGAACAGTAGGCCCGTACCAAGTGAACCCGGTTACTGTGGAGGATCTGCTGGCCGTTGAGGTAAACCTCCCCCTCGGTGGGCTGTTCCAGGGCGTTGATGCAGCGGATCAGGGTGCTCTTCCCTGATCCCGACGGGCCGATGATGGTGACCTTCTCCCCTTCCCGGACATGGAGATAAATATCCTTCAGGGCCTGAAGATTTCCAAAGGATTTACAAACCCCGTTTAACCGGATCATGGGAAGCCTCCTTTATGCAAAATGCTGTATAAATATACAAAATTTATAAATTTTATGCAATAGCCCAGGGGAAGAAAAGAAGAAAACCACAGAGTACGCAGAGGGGACCAGAAGGCTAAACTTGACCCACAACTCGATGATTGATTCGTTGCGAAGGGTACATACCCTGGCCGCTTGCGGCGGAACTAAGGGTATGTACCCTGAGTCAAAATACCGTGTGAGAACAACATACCTCGCCGAACCGCAGGTTCGAGCTTGCCCCGAGGTTGTTGATTCGTGCCGAAGGGGTTTAATACCCTGCCGGATCCCGTAGCCGGGCCTGGTCTTCCAGAACCTGATCCAGGGGAAGGGGGTCCGAACGGGTAGGGGCGCAGGGTTTTCCATCCTCGTCAACGATAGAAAGCCCTCCGTTGCCTATGGCCCGGGCGGCTTCCTTAATGGGGAAGATCCCCGCGGCCAGGTATTCGGTAATCACCGGGGTGATGGATTCGGAGGCGCTTCTTAGGGCCTCTTCGTAAAGTTCCGGGAAGGAACGGAGATCCGCGGTCCCGGTTTTTCCGGCGGGATAGTACCAGGGCTTTTTTTCGAGGTTGAGAAAATCCACGGCCGGGGAAAGTTTTTCGGGGAAAACATAGGCCAGGAAGCCGGCGCTTATCTGGTTTTCTTCGTTCCCCGGGCCGTCCGCGGAAAGGGAAGTCCGCCGGGGATCGGTGAGGCGGTAAAAACGGCGGCAGTCGGCAAAGGTGTTCTCTATGCGGCGGCTCAGTTTTTCGTCTTTTCCGGCCCGCTCCGGGAACGCCAAAACCAGGGCCTTGGCCAGGAGTTCCTTGAGCCCCAGGGGTGGGTTCTCGCAGACAGAAGCAAGGATCTCCTCCTGGTTCCAGCCGGAGACCGCCTCTCCCCGTAAGCGTTCCAGCATGAGCACATCGAGGACGCGTTCAAAAAAGGCGTGGGATTTGGCGTAGCGCAGGGTCTCCGGCTTCCGGGGCGAAACCCAGCCTGATTTGTAGACAATGTAGGGATGGGCCGCCCTGTCCAGAACGGCATGGGTCATGAAGCCCAGGGCATAGGCTCCCAGGGCGTTGATCCCCTTTTCCCGGCGGCCCGTGCGTATGTCCTCTTCGTCCGGCGGGGGATCCGGGAGCCCCATCTTGAGAAGCCCGGCGGTGAATATCCCCGCTCCCCGGCGGTGCAGCAGGGCGCCGTACTCCAGCCCCACGGGCCGACTTTCCTGGCTGTGGTAAAAAATATCCGGCCCCTGGCAGCCCAGGGCAAAGGCCTTTTTGTGGGTGAGGCTGATTTTTTCCAGAGCCTTATCGGCCACTATTCCGAAACGGGGAGCAATGCGCCGGTATATCCCGGCGACCACATCTTCCCCGAACAGGGTATGGAGGATCTGCGAGGGCATGATTTTTGTTCAGTCTCTAAAGCTGATTCCGTTTTCGTCCATTTGATCGATTATCGCCAGGGATTCAAGGCGTATGTTTTGTTCCCGCAGCCGTTTGCCGCCGTTCTGGAAACCCTTTTCTATCACTACCCCGGCGCCGACCAGGACAGCCCCGGCGGTACGGACCAGGTTTACCAGCCCTTCCATGGCGCAGCCGTTTGCCAGGAAATCGTCGATGAGCAGCACCGAATCTCCTTCGGTTATATAAACTTTGGGCACCGTTACCGTATAGTCAATGCCGTGGGTAAAAGAGCTTACCTGGACGCTGTAAAGATCGTCCGCCACGTTTTTGGCCCTGAATTTGCGGGCAAAAACTACCGGCACCTTGAAGTAATGAGCCGTCATGCAGGCAATCCCGATACCCGAAGCCTCTATCGTCAGAATACGGCTCACATAGACGCCCTCAAAACGGCGCTTGAATTCCTTGCCGATTTCGTCGTAGAGCCTGATGTCAACCTGCTGGTTGAGAAAATTCCCCACATTCAGTATGTTGCTGGGGAGGACCTTTCCTTCCGCGAGGATCTTGTCTTTTAAGCGCTGCATAAAGCGATACTACCCCCGACAGGACTTTTATTCAATCCCGCGCAACCCCGCGCAACCCCACGCAATCCCGCATCCCCACGCCGTCCCGTTGTCCCGGCCCCCTCACTCAAAGAGGATTCCTGTCCATTTGCTTATCTCGCTATAGTCCTGGGCGATAAGCCCCAGGGCAACCTTTGCGGTCGTTTCCGCCACGAGCCATTTTTTTCCGGAGGTTTCAAAACGGGCGCCCGTGCCGGGGAGTTCCGCCAGGGCCATGGCGTGGCCGAGTTCCGCCGAGATCATAATCGCCGCGGGGATGTTCGCCTGATTCAGTATCAGCGTCCAGAGCATGGCCCTGCTGTCGCAGTCGCCCCGGCCTTCCCGGACGGCGCTTACCAGGTTTACGAAATCGCTCCCCATGAGATCCCGCTGGTACTCAAAGCCCTGGACCCACCGCAGGGCCTGTTCCGCCAGATCCCTGTTTTCCAGGGGAGGCACATTGAGCTTCCGTTCCACCACAAAGGCGGCGTCTGCCAGGCGGTCGAAGGCGTCCCGGTAGATTGCCCGGTAGAAGCGTTTCCTGGCCTCCTCCAGGCTGGGACCGGGGGGCGACAATTTCAACACCCCGAATTCCCTGTCCACCAGAGCTTGGGAAGCCTCGGCGTCCTCCTCGTAGAACCACGCTTCCGCATCCAGGGAGGCCAGGGGCATGAGGCGGCGGTTTTGCCTGGGATAGCCGAATTCGGTTATCGGCCCCGGATAGCGTCTGTCCCCTTCTTCGGGGACAATGGAATCCAGGGCCGAAAGATAAAGGCCCGCGAGCTCTTCTTTTCCCTCAGGCCCGTAGGCCAAAGCCAGAAGCAGGGGACGCCCGGCGTCCCGGCCGGTTTCGGAGGGCCGGCCCAGCTCAACGCAAAGGCCCCAGCCGGAGAAGCCGCTTGTGGGACCGCCGGACTTTGAAAAGACCAGTTCCAGAACAGCGGCCTTCTTGCGCCGGTATTCAAAAAAGCTTATCGCTCCCTTGCCGCCCAAACGGCGCCGTACATCCCGGGCCAACGCTTCCACCGACCCGTAGGGGGCGTTCCCGCCCGGAGCGGGATAAACCGCCACATCAAGAGAAGCCCCTTCGGCGCTGTTGAACGAGAACCTGTCTTTCCCGTCTCCTCCTGCGTACCGATAATTTTCGGGAGGATCCAGCCTGAAACCCCAGGCAGGGGAAAAAAGAGGCGAGGCGGCGGCGATAACAGGTATCACGAGGAAGATCCAGGGCAGAATTTTTTTTATTTTCATGCTATCATTATCACTCGTAATGCCGGTACTTGGCAACGGTATACTTGGGTATATTATGAAGCACATTAAGCTTGTATATGAAAACGAATATGCGATGGTCTTTGTTAAGCCCGCGGGTCTGCCGGTTCAGGGAGGGGAACGGGTGGGGATCTCTCTGGATTCAATCCTTGCCGGGGAGTTTAAAAACCGGCCCTTCCTGGTGCACCGGCTGGACAAGGACACTTCCGGGCTGATTCTGACGGCGAAAACCAGGGATGCCGCCGCCGCCTTTTCGTCCCTCTTCGCGGGGGGGCAAAAAAAAGCGGGAACAGAAAAGGCCGGGATCGCAAAGCAGTACCTGGCGGTCTGCGCCGGTTCCCCCGAGCCTCCCGAGGGCGTAATCAGGGCGGGCCTTGATATACGGGGCCGCAGGCGGGAAGCCCGAACCTCCTACCGCCTGCTGGAGACGAGGGGGGAATTTTCCCTGCTGGAGTTGGAACTGGAAACCGGCCGCATGCACCAGATCCGCCGCCACCTTTTGCACATAGGCCACCCTGTCCTGGGGGACGACAAATACGGCGACTTTTCCCTTAACCGCACGCTGCGCAGGGAACGGGGGCTTAAAAAACTTTTGCTCCACGCCTCCAGGCTGGCTGTTCCGCCTTTTCCTCCTTTTTTTCCCCAGGGGCTCGATCTCCGGGCCCCGCTGCCCGAATATTTTGCCCCCTATGTTTCTCCTTCCCCCTAGCAGCCTGTTGTGCTTCGCGCATAAACCCCGAACGACCGGGGCTAAAGCCCGGACGGTTGGGGCCACGGCCCGAACGACGGGGAAAGCCTCTGTAATCGGTCATAGCGTTATGGGTCGAGTTGAGGGCTTGCCGCGGGGATTTTTATTCCGCCTTTTTAGGCTCCCCCGCTTCCAATGGGGGAAGGGCGTAGAAATCCTCCGGTATGGCGGTCATATAGATGTTGCAATAACCGGCGGCGGTGCTGTTATAGACCACGTGTTTTCCGTCCCGCGTAACGGCCGGGTGGGGGTGATGGGCGCCCCAGTCAAAGCTGCCGTCGTGCATGGACAGAATACGGGGGCCGTCAAAATCCTTCCCGTTGTATTTATAGCCCTT
>JAISRW010000048.1 GCA_031273405.1 Treponema sp. | reverse complement strand
TCGTTTAACCGGGCCCTGGCGGTCGCCCCCAACGACGATCAAACCAACTATAACATGGCGGTAATCAAAATAGCCCTGAACAAGAGCAACGAAGCCCAGACCTACGCCAAGCGGGCGGTTGACGCTGCGCCGAACAACGCGGTGTACAACTACACCCTGGGCCTTGCCTATGAAGCCGCGGGGAATACCGATACCGCTATCAGCGCCTATGCCAGGGCCGTTTCGCTTGACCCCAAGTATACGAAGCCCCGGGCTAATTTGGGGAGTATATACCTGGCCAACGGCATGACAAGCCAGGCTCTGAACCTGCTGCGGGAAGCGTATAGTCTGGACCCCGCTTCTTTTGAGGTAAACAATAACCTGGGGGCGGTGTACGCCAAAATGGAAGACTGGGTTCAAAGCGTGGAATGTTATGAGCGGGCCCTTATAGCGGATAAGAACAACATCACCGTGCGGTTAAACCTGGCCAGGGCGTATGTAGGCGCCGGAAATCTTAACCGGGCCCGGGACGAGTACCGGGAACTGGTCCGTATCAGCCCCAATAACTGGGACGCCCTGTTTGAACTGGGAAAAACTTCCATCAGTCTGGGAGATTCCGCTTCCGCCAAGGGGTATTTGGAGGACCTTCTGAAGCGGAATCCCGATTATTCGGGCGGCGCCGAAGCCCGGAGACTCATGGGGGGCTTATGAACGAGACTTTGCCCCCGCCGCCTCCGAAAACAATACAGAATTTTGTTTTCGGGGCTTTGCTCATCATCCTCTTCATCCTCGTTTGCCGGCTTTTCGCCCCGTTTTTTACGGTTCTCCTCTGGTCCATCCTGTTCTACATACTGGGCGCGCCCGTCTACCACCGGATAACCGGAAAGATGAATTTTTCCACCTACCGGGGAAAGATTCTCCAGAATATCCTGGCCGCCTCATTCTCCCTGGGAACTATCATCCTCATCCTCATCCCCCTGGCCTTTGTGGTTTCACAATTTTTCAGGCAGATCATGGAGCTGATCCGGCTGGCCCGGGATTTTTTCAGCAGTAAACCCGAAATAGTAAACGACGCCCTGGAAAGCGTCTCCGAATTAATCGGGGATCTGACCTCCGGAATGATCGTTATCCGGCCCGATGAGATACAGCGGCGCATCATTCTGGTCCTCAGCTCCAGCCTTCAGACCTTGCTGCAGATAAGCAGCACTGTTGCGCGGGATGTAAGCTCTTTTTTGGTGGGCATGGTCTTTATGCTCTTCTGTCTTTTTTTCTTTTATCTTGACGGCGCGTATCTTTCCCGTATCGTCCTCCACATTCTCCCCATCAGAAAAGAATATATTACCGCCCTGGTGGGGAAGTTCAAAGAAATCACCCGGAATCTCTTCCTGGGCTATATCATCGTCGGCCTTATCCAGGCGGTGATGGCTTACATCATTTTTTCGTTATTCGGCGTCCGGGGCGCCCTGGTGTTTGCGGCTCTTGTTCTGGTGTGTTCCTTTATTCCCATGTTCGGCGCGGGACTCGTCTGGTTCCCCCTGGGCGTACTGAGAATTATAGCGGGAAATGTTCTGGAAGGGATCGTTTTTCTGATCGTTTCAGGTTTCTTTATTTCAACCCTGGATAATTTCATCCGCCCCCTGTTTTTGCATCACCGTATACAATTGCATCCCCTGTTTATCTTTGTGTCCATCCTGGGCGGGGTGGCCGCATTCGGTTTTAACGGCCTGGTTTTAGGCCCCATACTGGTTATTTTGTTTCTAACGGTACTGGACATGTTCCTTACGGAGCATAATATAAATCTGGAATAGGAGCGGACATGAACGCGATCGTCACCGTGGTCGGAGCCGACAAAGTCGGTATTATCGCCCGGGTCAGCGCTTTTTTGGCTGAACGGAATATCAACATCGAGGATATCAGCCAGACCATATTGTCGGGAAATTTTGTGATGATGATGATGGTAAGCCTTTCAGGGAGCGCGAAGCCTCTGGAAGAAGTCAAAGCGGAACTTACCGCCCTGGGACTATCCATGGGCGTTTCCATCAGCGTCATGCATGAGCAGGTGTTCAGCGCCATGCACCGCATCTAAGTCAAGGCAGGCGTCATGTTGTTTACCCCTTTTGAAATCAAAGAAACCGTGGATATGTTTTTGCGGTACAAACTCGATATACGCGCCATCACCCTGGGGATCTCCCTCCTGGACTGCGCCGCAGCGGCCGGCAGCGAAACCCGACGGCGTATCAGGGAAAAGCTCCTGAGAGTGGCGGGTTCCCTGGTTTCCGTAGGCCGGGACATAGAAATTGAATACGGCGTCCCCATCATCAACAAGCGTATCTCCGTTACCCCCATAGCACTGGTGGCCGCTTCTTCGGACGATATTGACTACACCCCCTATGCCGAAACCCTGGACAATGCCGCCAGTGAACTGGGCGTGGACTTTGTCGGCGGCTTTTCCGCCCTGGTCCAGAAGGGCTTCTCCGGAGGGGACCGGCGTCTGGTAGATTCTATCCCCCGTGCCCTGGCGGCCACCGAGCGGGTCTGCGCCTCGGTCAACGTGGCCAGCACCAAGAGCGGCATCAACATGGACGCGGTCCGCCGCATGGGGGAGGTGATCAAGGCCGCCGCCCAAGAGACCGCCGGCAGGGACGGCCTGGGCTGCGCCAAACTCGTGGTCCTCTGCAACGCCCCGGAAGACAACCCCTTTATGGCCGGCGCCTTCCACGGGCCGGGGGAGGGGGAAAGCTGCCTCAGCGTGGGGGTTTCCGGCCCCGGAGTGGTAAAAGCCGCCCTGGAGGCCCACAAAACCGCCGCGTTTGACGAGCTTGCGGATGTCATCAAGAAGACCGCCTTCAAGATCACCCG
>JAISRW010000071.1 GCA_031273405.1 Treponema sp. | reverse complement strand
AGAGCGACATTACAATGGGGACGATTGCAAAAGCGAAAAAGCCGATAAGCCAGGGACTGATGAACAAATACCCCGCAATATCTTCCCGCAGTTGACGCTTGCCTGAATAGTATCCCTTCTTGGCGCCTCCTTGGTAAAAACGAGGGACAGCCCGGTTTTATCAACAACCGCGGGGCTGTCCCCTGTTCTCTAACTTTTTTTTACTACCGGCTCAATACGGCGTTAGCCGCCTGAATCATCTGATCCAGGGCGGCCTGTGAAGAAAGCTCGCCCTTGAGGCAGCGGAGAAGGATGGGGCGCATAACGTCCCGAACTTCGCCGGCCTGGGGGGCGTCGGGAGGATCTATCGCGGTGGTGTAGGGCGTAACCTTGGTGATGTAGTCGAAGAGGTACTTCATGCCGGGATCGACCAGGGGCGCCAGATCTTCCCGGACGCTGGTGGGAGCCGGGATTCCCCGTTCCGCCAGGAGTATGCGGTTGGCCTCAAGATCGTTGACAAAGAAATTCACGAACTTGGCGGCCAGATCCTGGCTCTTGGAAGAGGAAAGCATGGAAATGAACTGGGAAGGCTTGAGGTAGGTGCCGAAGGGGGCTTTGGGCCCGTTTACGCTGGGGCAGATCAAATAGTCCAAGGGCCTTTTAGCGGCGGCCACATGGCCTACATGCTGGTTGCTCCAGTACATCCCGTTCCAGGTTTTCCCCCGGGACACCGGTTCTTCTTCCATACTCCTTCCGGTGATAAACGCGTCATCGGGATCGTAGAGGGCGCCGGCAGCCTTGAGGCGGAGCCACATATCGATGTTTTCCTTAATGGCGGCCTTCGCCGCGGCATGATTGCTAAATCCCAGGGACTTGTGATCCGGGGAGAAGAAGGGGGCGCTGAACTGGCGGCCTATATTTTCGTAGGTCATGTGGTACGCGTCGGGAGCCGTGGTCATGGTCTGGATTCCGGTCTTCTGGAAGACGGTAATGGCTATCTGTTCAAAATCTTTCCAGGTCCACTTGGTGTCGTCGATAGTGACTCCCGCTTGTTTGAGTATTTCAGGATCAACCCCCATGCCCCAGGCGTTGGTCCCCAGGCTCAGGGCAATAAGTTTGCCGTTGAGTCTGCCCGAGGACAGGCCTGAATCGGACCATTTGGAAAGATCGATAACTCCCTGCTGGGCATAGGTATTCATGTCCACAAGCTGGTTCCGGTCATTGTACTGGACGATATACTGGTAGTCCTGCTGCATGATGTCAGGAAGGCTTCCGGCCGCGGCCTGGGTAGCCAGCTTTGCCCAATAGTTGTCCCACTGGGTCGGCTCGGTCTCCACCGTTACCCCGGGGTTCTTTTCCATAAAGAGCTGGGCCGCTTTGATGGTCCGCTCATCCCGGGTTGTATTGCCCCACCAGGCAAAGCGAATATAACCGCCCTCCGCCGCCGGTCCCGCCTGGACCGCCTCTTTCTTTTTGCATCCGGCTGAAAGAACCAGGAGCGAAGCACACAATACCGCAAAAAACAACGCTGTTCTTTTCATTAGAAACCTCCTGCTCTCCAAGGCTTTTAGCCGTTGGAAGCGTACTATCCCGCCTCACGGCAGGTATATAAATTATCCCCGCCCCAGGGGCAAGGGTTTAGAAACAGTACCGGTCCGGCTCCCGCCGCTCTCCGTCTTGAACAAGTCCAAAAAAAACTCCACATGCTATTTTACCACGGGTAATCTATTGAAACCATTGCTAAAATCATCGAAAACATTGCAAAAATCACTCAGAGCTGTTATCATATGCCTATGATTAACGAAAATCGTATTCTTGATGACGGCCGCATAATGATATGGCACAGCAAAAGCGACGAAGGGCCCGGCCTTGACTCTAACAGCCACATCCATCATAAGGAATATGAAATCCTCTATGTTTTCCGCGGAGAGGTTGATTTTTATGTGGAAGGGTATAAGTACCCCCTTTTGCCGGAAAGCCTGCTCCTCACACCGCCGAACAGCCTCCACGGGTGGGAATTCCGCTCCTGCCGCCTGTACCATCGGGCTTCCGTTCACTTTATGCCCGATTTCCTGGACAAAGCCGAACAAGGCGTCTTTTTGGAGCTCTTTAATTCGGGCCCGCGCCTTTTCCCGGATACCTCCTCGCGGAACATCGGCTTTTTTATGCAGTCGATCCTGGCATGCGCCGACATGGGGCAGCCCCAGCAAAGGCTTACCCTCAAAGGCCGGCTGGTTTCCCTCCTCTCGGAGATAACCCTTTTGCAATTAAACCATACCAGGGAGCCGGAGTCCGGGGACAAACGGGTCCACGATGTTCTCGCTTTTCTGGGAGAACACCTGAAAGAAGAGCTTGGGCTGGAAGATCTGTCCTGGCGCTTCAATATCAGCAAGAACTATCTCAACACCCTTTTCCGCCAGGCCACCGGAACTACAGTAAAGCAGTACGTCAGGATAAAGCGTTTGGGGCTGGTCCGGCAGGAACTAACAAAAGGGGCTAATTTGGAGGAAGCGGCCTACAAAGCCGGATTTAACAACTATTCCAATTTTTACCGGGCCTATAAATCTTTTTACGGCTCTATGCCTTCAACCCAGAGGACGAACAAGGGATCCCGGGATAAAATCTCCTTAATCCATGTGAAACATTTCCCGTAGGAGGAGAAAAGGCGCCTGACGCCATAGGCGTTTAGTAAACGCATATGGCGCCTGACACCTTTAGGTGTTGTGTTACTGGGTTTCCCTTACGCGCCGGATAATATCCGCATAGGATGCGTAAGCGGGCTGCTGGTAGAGAGGCGCCAGGGCGTCCTCAAACAGCTTGTGCTGCGCCGGGGTCAGCTCGGT
>JAISRW010000213.1 GCA_031273405.1 Treponema sp. | reverse complement strand
TTGCGGCGCCGGCGGCAACCAGGTTTTTCGCTATCCAGCGGGCGGCGTAGGCGGCGGAACGATCCACCTTGGTGGGATCTTTGCCCGAGAAAGCGCCGCCGCCGTGGCGGCCGACACCGCCGTAAGTATCCACCACGATTTTCCGCCCCGTAAGGCCCGAATCCCCCTGGGGGCCGCCTATATGAAAACGGCCTGTGGGGTTAACCAGATACCGGGTTTCCCCGTCAATAAGCCCCGCCGGCAGCGCACCGCGGATCACCTTTTCAATGATGTCCTTCTTCAGGGTTTCCTGGCTTACCTTGTCGTCATGCTGGGCCGAGACCACCACCGTGTGAATCCGCTTCACCTTGCCGTCGTCCCCGTATTCCACGGTTACCTGGGATTTCCCGTCGGGCCTGAGGTAGGGCAATTCGCCGCTCTTTCTGACTTCCGCCAGCTTGCGGGTCAGGGCGTGGGCATAAAAAATGGGCGCCGGCAGATATTCGGATGTTTCGTCGTTGGCATAGCCGAATACCATGCCCTGATCCCCCGCGCCGGTTTCTTTTTCCGCCCCGGCGGCCTCCCGGCTTTCATAGGCGTTGTTTACCCCCTGGGCAATATCCGCCGACTGCTCGTCCAGGGCGACCAGGACCGCGCAGGTTCTCCCGTCAAAGCCCCCGTCCCCGCCGGTATAGCCTATATCCGTAACGGTTTTGCGGATTATGCCGGGAATATCCGCATAGGCCTTGGTGGAGATCTCTCCCGCTACCAGGATCAAACCGGTGGCAGCCACGGTTTCGCAGGCCACCCGTGATTCGGGGTCCTCGGCGATAAGAGCGTCCAAAATCGCGTCGGATATCTGATCGCAGAGCTTATCCGGATGCCCCTCGGTTACCGATTCTGAAGTAAAAAGCCGTCCCATCATCTTCTCCTTAATTAATATATAATGAGCTTTTCCCAAAACTCGGTTAGTTTTAGGAAAAGCTTCCGAAAAGCGGCTAAGCCCGCTTTTTCATTTAAAGTTGCTTTCCCAAAACTGAAGTTTTTGGAAAACATCTAATTCATATCAATATACTAACTTATAATATTTATAGTTTTACTATGTTATATGATTTTTGTCAATAGCGGTTTTTACTAATTTTTTTTTATTCGTGCTGAAGGGGTTTAATAGCCATATGCGTTTACTGAGCTTTTTTAGCAGCCGCAGACCGCAGGTCTGCAAAGTCAGGCCTTTTGGCCGGAAATTCCTGTTTTGTCCCTGGGGCCTGTGCCGCCGGTGGTTAAATTCTTTTTGCGGATTTTAAATCCTTCCCAGTCTGCGGCGGGCTTCTTCGGGGGGGATGCCCTTGCGGGAGGCCCAGTCCCGGATTTGTTCTTCCCCCAGTATTCCTGTCCCAAAATAATAGGAACCGGGGCGGCTGAAATACAGCCCGCAGACAGACGCGGCGGGGATGATCATGGCCGACTCGGTAAGCTCCATGCCGCACTGTTCCCCGGCGTCCAGAAGCTCAAAGGCTATTCTTTTGTCCTGATGATCCGGGCAGGCCGGATAGCCGAAAGCCGGGCGTATCCCCGATCCTCCCCAGGCTCCCTTCAGGCGGAGATGGACTTCCTCGGAAAAGGCTTCCGCCAGAACATTGGCCAGGCTCGCGAGGAGCAGGGCGCTGTAATCATCGCTGTTCCTTTCGCAGTCCTTCTGGGCTTCTTTTAGACCGAAACCGGAGCTGAGGACAAAAAGGCCGATTCTGTCGGCCGGGCCGGTTCCGGGGACGATAAAGTCCGAGAGGCAGGGATTTGGATTGCCCGTGCGTTTTTTTTCCTGGTTCCTGGGGAAACAGAACCGGGCCAGTTCCCCGCTCCCTCCTGAAGGGTCAAAAAGGACAATATCATCCCCCTGGGAACAGGCGGGAAAGAAACCGACGGCGCCTCTGAGACGGAGCAGGCCCCCGGCGGCGGCTTCTTCCAGAAGGGATTTGCTGTCTTTTAAAAGTTTTTCTCTGGCTTCGTTTTGTTCGCATTCCTCCCATCCGCCCTTTGGCTTTGAATAGGCGGTGGGGTAGGTTTGTTCCGCCAGATCCCAGGTTTGGAGGAAGCTTTGCCAGTCCATATAGGGGATTACCCTGTGGAGGGGATAATCCCGAAACACCATGATGTGGGGGGATTGTTCGGTTTGAGGCTCCACCGGCAGATTAAATATGGCCGGCAGGTCAAGGGGCGTTTTTTCCTTTTCCCCGGGCGGGGCAGGGGGCGCCCGGTTTTTGCGGGCTTCTTCCAGTGAAACCAGTTCGATTTTTGAATGAATGGACTTATGGCGCTTCAACGCGGCCTTATAGGTCAAATCTAATTCTTCAAGGAAACGCTCCCTGCCCAGCATGAGGGATCGGACCGCCGCCGGGCACCGACCGGCATCGGCGACATAGACCACGGGCCCTGAATACTCCGGGGCTATGCGCAGGGCTGTATGGGCCAGGCTGGACGCGGCCCCGCCGATGAGGAGGGGAATCCTAAAGCCCTGTTTTTCCATTTCCCGGGCAACATGGATCATCTCGTCCAGCGAAGGGGTAATCAGGCCCGAAAGCCCTATAATGTCGGCTTTTTCTTCCAGGGCCTTTTCCAGGATCCGCTTTGCGGGAACCATGACCCCAAGGTCCGCTATTTCATAGCCGCCGCAGCTTAGCACGGTGCCCACGATGTTTTTGCCTATATCGTGAACATCCCCCCTTACGGTAGCCAGGAGGATTTTGCCGGCCTTCTTTTCGTCTTCTCCCTTCGAAATTCCGGCAAGCCGGCTTTTTTCTTCTTCGATATAAGGCTTAAGAACGGCGACGGCTTTTTTCATCACCCTGGCGGCGCGGATGACCTGGGGGAGGAACATTTTGCCCGCGCCGAAACGATCCCCGACTTCCTTCATGCCAAGCATGAGAGGGCCTTCAACAATATCCAGGGATCGCTCAAAAAGCTTTCGCAGTTCCTGCATGTCTTCTTCCACATAGCTTTCGATGCCGTGGATCATCGCGTGGACCATGCGCTCCTGGGGCGGGAGCTTCCGCCACTGGAGGGCGGACGCCGGGGACGCAGGGGACGCCCGGCTGTCCGGGGAAGAGGAAGCGATGGCCAGGAGCTTTTCGGCGCCGCCGTTCCCCCGGTTCAGTATGACGTCCTCCGCCGCTTCCCTCAGTTCCGGTTCTATATCGTCGTAGGAAAGGAGGCCGGCCGGGTTGACGATGGCCATGGTGAGGCCGGCATCCGCGGCGTGTTTCAGGAAGACCGTGTGCATGGCTTCCCTCACCTTGTTATTGCCCCGGAAGCTGAAAGAAAGGTTGGAAATGCCCCCTGATATTTGGCAGCCCGGGCAGTGTCTCCTGATCCAGGAGCAGGCCCGTATAAAATCCGCGGCGCAGGCGTCGTGTTCGGGGATGCCCGTGGCCGCCGCGAGGACGTTGGGATCGAAGACGATATCCTCCGGGGGGAAACCGGCGCCGGTAAGGAGGGACCAGGATCGCCCGGCGATTTCGATCTTCCGCTTATAAGAGACGGCCTGGCCCTCCTCGTCAAAGAGCATCACCACCACCGCCGCTCCGTAGGCCCTGGCCAGACGGGCCTTCCTCAGGAATTCCTCAGCCCCTTCTTTCAAGCTTATGGAATTTACCAGACCCTTTCCGGGAAGGCATTTGAGGCCCTCTTCAATCACTTCCCAGCGGGAACTGTCGATCATCACCGGGAGTTCCGCTATATCCGAAAAACAGACCGCCAGATTGATAAAATTCTTCATAGCCGCCGCCGAATCCAGGAGAGCGTCGTCCATACAGATGTCGATAACCGCCGCCCCGTTTTCGATCATATCCCTGGCGATTTCCAGGGCTTCGTCGTAATCTTCCTCTTTGATGAGTCTGAGGAATTTTTTGCTTCCCGCCGCGTTGGTGCGTTCCCCTATGAAGCTTAAACCCGGCTTATCCCCCACGGCATAGCTTTTGGTTCCCGCCAGGAAGGTTTTGCCCCGGGGGGCGGCCGCAATCCGGGGCGCGTAGTTTTTGGCCGCCGCCGCGATTGCCCTGATATGGGCGGGGGTGGACCCGCAGCAGCCCCCCACGATGTTCACCATCCCCTCCCGCAGGCAGGGTTCTATGCAGGAGGCCATGAATTCCGGGGTGTCGTCATATTCGCCAAGCTGGTTAGGCATCCCCGCGTTGGGATAGACGCTTACCAGGCAGGGGGCAAAGGCCGCAAGCTCGGCCAGATGGGGCTTTAGCTTTTCGGCGCCAAAGGAGCAGTTAAGGCCGATTGACCAGGGTTCCCCGTGGAGAACCGAGACGCAGAAGGCTTCCAGGGTCTGCCCGGTAAGGAGGCGCCCCGCCGCGGCGATGCTGGCGGAGATCATCAGGGGTACATTGACGCGGCGTTCTTTTAAAAGCCGGTTTATGGCAAAGAGAGCCGCCTTGGCGTTGATGGAATCGATGATGGTTTCCAGGAGCAGTATATCGACCCCGCCGTCCAAAAGGCCCCGAGCGTTGTCGTAATAGGCGGCTTCGAGCTCGTCCCAGTAAACAGATCGTTTGGCCGGATCGTTTATATCCATGGAGATTCCGGCACTTTTGGAACTGGGCCCCATGCTCCCGGCGGCAAAACGGGGCCTTCCCGGAACCGAGTAATTGTCCGCCGCCTTGCGGGCCAGGGCGGCGGCGGCGGCGCTTATCTCGTAGGCCCTGTCCTGTAAGCCGTAATCCGCCAGGGATATGGCGTTGGAATTCAAGCTGCAGGTTTCGATGATATCCGCTCCCGCCCGCAGGTAGGCCTCGTGAATGCCGCTAATCACGTCGGGTCTTGTAAGGCACAGTATGTCGTTGCAGCCCTTGAGGGCCGGCTTGTGATCCGCGAAAATTTCTCCCCTGAAATCGGCCTCCGAAAGGGGGTCCCCCGAAGGAGACCTGAAAGCCTGAATCATGGATCCCATGGCCCCGTCGAGGATGAGAATCTTTTCTGCCGCAAGCCGGTCGAGTGTTTCTCTGGTTTCCATAGAGCCAATTTAGCACATTCCGGCTTTTAGCCCAAGGGGTATATGCACAGGCCGGCAGTTTGGTGCGCCTGGCGTATGAAATCCCCAAAAACCTACAAATACAACCGCCGCGAAGCCTCCGCGGCTCCCGGAACCCCGATAATCCCCCTCGGAGCAGCATTAATTCGCTTCTGAACAGAACTAATCCGGTTCCTGGTCGAATTCACGCGCTTTTAAGCGGTAAGCGCAGGGGACATTCCTACTGAACGGCGGCGCCTGCGTCTGCCGTCTGTCCTGCCTCTGCCGTAATGCCTCATAATAAAACCTAGTCAAAAAAAGCGGATGCCTCAAAACTAAAAACCTAGCCAAAAACTATACTGGTTCTACCCCGGAGGGTAGAACAAATGAGGCTAGACATGCACA
>JAISRW010000191.1 GCA_031273405.1 Treponema sp. | reverse complement strand
GGGAAAAGTTAGAAAAATATCGGAAAATAAGCTGATTTTACTTCAATTTTGCCCTTTTCTCTGTCCGTGTCCGTCCGTGTTGTCCGTGGTTATTATGTCAAATGAATAATACAGGACACGAGACTATCATCCTATACGCTGTTGCTTTTTTTGTACGATAAGCCGGTGGGAGTCATGGCGAGCCCACCGGTGGAATTCTCTTTGATGATCACCGGCAGGGCGTTGCCGATCTGTTTCATGGCCCACACGACTTCGTCAAAGGGAATGACGCTCTCGACGCCCGCCAGGGTTAAATCCACGGCAATAAGGGCGTTGACCGCCGCAAAGGCGTTCCGTTTGACGCAGGGGACTTCCACAAGGCCCGCCACGGGATCGCAGGCCAGCCCCAGGGAATTTTTAAGGGAAAGGGCGGCGGCGGAAAAACACCGGTCCAGGGGGAGGCCTTCAAGCCAGGAAAGAGCGCAGGCCGCCATTGCCCCGGCGGACCCGCACTCCGCCTGGCAGCCTCCTTCGGACCCCGCCAGGGTCGCCCCCTGGGCTATCAAGATGCCCGCCAGGCTCGAAACCAGGAAAGCGTCCCTCAGGCTTTGGTCATAGGGCGGCGCCTGCGGCCCGGCTTGCCCAATTTCCCCGGGATTTTCTCCCTTTTGCCCTCCCTCCCGGCGGATATCCCACCAGGCCCAGATTGTTCCGGGGACTATGCCGCTGGAGCCCGCGGTGGGAAAGGAGACGATCCTGCCGCCGCAGGCGTTTACTTCGTTAACGGCCAGGGCGTAAGCGGCGGATCGCCTGTAGAGGCCGTCACCGACGAGGGTTCTCTCGCTGTTGGCGAAAGCGGGGGCGGCGCCCCTGGTAAGGCCGGAGCGGGAAAGCTGGGGGTTTTGGAGGCCCTTGACCAGGGCCCGGCGGGTTACCTCGATCCGCCTGTCCAGTTCGGCCGTTGCCGCTTCAACGGAGCTGCCGGTGATAAAAGCCTCCCGTTCCAGGGCGTAACGGGGGGCGGAAATTTTTTCGGTATGTAAAATTTCCCTGAGCTCCGCAAAATTATGGAATCTGAATTTCATACATCCCCCACAGAAGGAATATAGCGTACCCGGTAAATAGCGGGAAGATCTTCGATTTGTTTTTTGATTCCCCGGGGAATTTTCCCGTCCGCTTCCACCACCAGGAGGGCCGCGTCTCCCTTCTCCCTGCGGTGGCTCGAAGTTCCGGCGATGTTGATCTTGTGTTCCGCCAGCACCTGGGAGACTTCGGCGATCACGCCGATTTCGTCATGGTGGAGCACCAGCAGGGCTTCCAGTTCACCTGAAAGATTGACTTCAAAACCGTCGATCTCGTCGATTCTGATTGATCCCCCTCCTATGCTTGAGGCCCTGAGGGAAAGATGATGCCCCGGCCCCTCCAGGCCGAAGATTTCAATCACCATGCTGTTGGGATGCCAGGAGGAAGGCAGATCCGCGCAGGCTTCTATCTCCACAGGGAAGCCCTTCCCTTCCCGCTGGTATGCTTTCACCAGCTCCCTCCCCCTGGAGATCTCCTCGTCTTCGGGATGAATCCCCAGGAGGCCCGCCAGGGCGGCGTCGGCGGAACCGTGGCCCTCCCATGTGGAAGCCAGGGAGCCGTAAAAGCGAACCCAGGCTTTCCCCGGGAGGGCGCCGAACATCTTGCGGGCCAGATAGCCGATCCTGGCGACGCCGGCGGTGTGGGAACTGGAAGGCCCTATCATCACAGGCCCGAATATTTCAAACAACGGAACATTTTCTTTCGGCATAACAACCTCATAGTACCAGAATAAGCCGGTTTCCTGTTTTTTTCCATCTCAAAACGAAGGAGGGGAAAGGACGGTCCGCCGCCGCGTAAAACCTGTTCCCTGTTCCCTGTCTGTCAGCGGTTAAAACGGGAATTCCCGGCAAAATCGAAAGCGGAGGCCGCATTCAGCAAGGCGGCGGTGTAGGGTTCCCGGGGGTTTGAACAGATTTCTTCCGCCTCCCCCTGCTCGATTATGCTTCCCCGGCGCATCACCGCGATACGGCCGCAGAGATAGTATACCAGGCTGAGGTTATGGGAAATAAACAGTATAGAGAGGCCGAGGCTCCGGTTGAGATCCCTGAAGATGTTGAGGATTTGGGCGCCTACCGAAACATCCAGGGCGCTTACCGGCTCGTCGGCGATGAGGAGCTTTGGTTCCAGCATCAGCGCCGAGGCTATGGAAACCCGCTGCTTCTGCCCCGAGGATAATTCGGCGGGCCTGCGTTTCCTGTAGGACCCGTCCATACCGACCATCTCAAGGATGCGGGAAGCCTTTTTTTCCCTTTCCCTTTTTGTCCCCAGGCGGTGGACCCGGAGGGGTTCTTCCAAAAGCCAGCCTACGGTTTTTACCGGGTTGAGGGCCCCCGAGGGGTCCTGGAAAACCGCCTGGACTTTCAGGGCCCGTTCCCGGCTCAGGCGGCCGGCTCTCCCCGGCAGGCCGTCGATGATTATTTCCCCCGAATAATCAATGAGCCCCAGGATGCACCTTCCGAGGGTCGTCTTGCCGCAGCCCGATTCGCCTACCAGGCCGAAGATCTCCCCCCTGCCCATTTCCAGGCTGACCCCCCGGAGCACCGGTTTTTCGGTTTTCCTGCCGAAGACCCCGTAGCTCCGGCTTATATAGCTTGAAGAAACCCCCCTTACCGCGAGGAGGGGAGCGCTTTTATCCGTCATGGTTCCTCCTGAACGCAGAACGTCCTGCGCCCCGGCGCCGGGCGCCTCTCCGCCGGCGCCAGGCACCGCTTTTCGGCCCTGGGGCAGCGGGGGATGAAGGGGCAGCCTCCGCCGCCCGCCTCTTCCGCGGGAGGCACCATGCCGGGGATGGCCGCCAGGGGCCGGCCCCTGGGGTTCCTGGCGGGGATGGAAGCCAGGAGGCCCCGGGTATATTCGTGGGCGGGACGGGAAAAAACTTCTTTTACAGGGCCTTCTTCCATGACCCTGCCGGCATACATGACCAGCACCCTGTCGCAGAGGCTGTTTATCACGCTGAGATCGTGGGAAATAAAGAGTACGGCCGTACCCTGTTCCCGGTTGAGCCCTTTTATCAGCTTTAGAATCTGGGCCTGGGTAGTAAGGTCCAGGGCCGTGGTGGGCTCGTCGGCGATGAGAAGCCTGGGCCCGGCGATGACCGCCAGGGCTATCATCACCCTCTGGCACATGCCCCCGGAAAGCTGGTGGGGATACGCGCCGCAGAGGGTTTCCGGATCCGGAAGCTCCAGCTTTTCCATCAGCTCCAGGACCCGGCGGCCTGAAAGCTTCCTGTCTTTTTCGCCGTGGACTTCCAGGGTCTCGGCAATCTGGGCGCCGATTTTCATGAGCGGGTTAAGGGAAGCAAAGGGTTCCTGGAAAATGAAGGAAATCTCCTTTCCCCTGATACGGCAGAACGCTTCTTCTTCCAGCCTGAAGAGATCGGTTTCGTTCCTGAAGACAGCCCTGCCCCCGAGGACCCTGGCGGGCTTGGGGAGAAGCCCCGCCAGGGAAAAGGCGGTAAGGCTTTTACCGCAGCCCGATTCTCCCACAATGCCGAGAATCTCCCCTTCCCCAATTTCAAAGTCCAGATCCCTGACAGGGACGAGGAGCCGCCGGTCTTGTTGTATACCCACCGAGAGGCCGCTTACTCGGAGCAAAAATTCCGCGGCCCTTACATCGGTGTCTATAAGCCTATTTTCCCCCACCTTCAATACCGCCTTTCAGGAATAGCGCCGCCTCAGGCCTTCTCCCAGATAGTGAAAGCTTAAGACGGCAAGCATGATCATAATACCCGGCGAAAGGGCGCACCAGGGGGCGGTGGAAAAAAAATTCTGGGATTCCGAGAGCATGCGCCCCCAACTGGGAAGGGGCGGCTGAATCCCCAGCCCCAGGTAGCTCATGGTCGATTCGGCCAGTATGGCGTTAGAAAGCCCCAGCACCGACGCGGAAAGGAGGGAAGGGAAGAGGTTTGGGAGTATGTGGACAAAGAGTATCCTTGCCCGGGAAGTCCCCAAAAGCATGGCGGAAAGTATAAAATCCCGGTGCTTGTATTGCAGGGTTCCGCTTCGTATGATCCTGGTAAAGCTGGGGGTGAATAAAACCAGGAGGGCCGCGATGAGGGTGAGGTGGCTGTTGCCCAGGAGGGCTACCATCACCATGGCCAGGAGGAGGCCGGGAAAAGAACTCAGGGCATCCATGAGGCGCATCACGGCCTCATCCAAAAGGCCGCCCCAAAATCCCGAGACCATCCCCAGGACGGATCCCGCCGCGGCGCTTCCTGCCACGGTCAGTATCGCCGTAAGGAGGGTGTACCTTCCTCCCGCCATGATCCGGGAAAAAACATCCCTCCCAAAATTGTCGGTCCCCATGAGGTGGGGAAAGCCGACTGAATCTTCCCCGGAGGAT
>JAISRW010000183.1 GCA_031273405.1 Treponema sp. | reverse complement strand
ATTCAGACTGACTTTGTCAAGCGCAAGGACGCCGGGAAACTGTTTTGAAAGATCTTCCACACAGAATAAAACATCATGCGCGGCAGTCGCGGGTTCTGTGCTCGTCATGAAACCTCCTCCTCATGATTTGTAATGCTTTCCAGCATCATGTTGCAAACGTTTTCTGAAACAGCATAACCCGGCTTTCAGGATATGTCAACAAAAATTTTCAATTTTTTTGAAAAATTTCGTACTTCTTGAGCTTTTCCCAAAACCCGGAGCTTCCGATATTTGGCACTGATTAGTGAGAGAGGCTCTTCCCGGCGGCTGGGTCGGGCGGATTGCGCGGAAACTTCTTTTCCGACGCCTTTCCCGCCTAAGAACCGGACGTGAAAGTTTCCCTTCATCCGGCTCAAGCCTCATGTAAACAAGAGCGTATCACTCCCTTTTCGCTTGTCCTACGTGAAGAGCCTTACAACCCTTCGGTTAATCTGCTCACGGCATACCCTTTACGCTTCGGACTTTAGTCTTCGGACTTTAGTCCGACGGTACCGGAATAGGGGTATCCGGGGGAAACAAGGTTTCCCATACCGCTTTGTCCCCGCGGCGTAGCACCCATCCGTTACCAGATACGCGCCTGCGGGTCGCGTTACCCCGCATGAAAGGGGTAGACTGAAGGATAAGTAGTTCTCTTTGACCTCCTTTATCTTAGTCGGCTCATCAAGCGGCCTCGTGTCGCACGCTTCCCGCTTCCCTCTTCCCTATTAAAGATAAAGATCGATGATTTAGGGAGACCGATCTATGGTTTAAAGAGACGGATCCATGATTTAGGGAGACCGATCTATGGTTTAGGGAGACGGATCTATGATTTAAAGAGACCGATCTATGATTTAAAGAGACCGATCTATGGCTTAAAGAGACGGATCTGCGGTTTAAAGAGACGGATCTGCGGCTTAAAGAGACGGATCTATGATTGAGGGAGACGGATCCGCGGCTCCGGGGGACAAGGGCAAAACGGCCGGCCCTATGGTAGGGCTGAAAAAACATAAAGGAGCCTCGCCACGGCCCGCGGTACAGACTATATCCTCAACAAAGACGCGGAATTTGACCGGTTTTTCAAATTCATGAACCGGGAGGCCGCCGAAAAGCGCGGCGGCCAGACCCCGGAGTGGACGCAGATCCCCGCCCCGGCCCGCCGGTCCGTGGCCGACGCCTACACGGCGCGGTACGCGGCCTACGCCAAAACTATCGGCCCCCACACGCCGGTGGATACGGAAGCCAAAAACGACGCAAAAAGGGCGGCCAAGGCCGTCGTCCGGCCCTTCGTCAACCAGCGGCCTGTTGCGCTTGGAGGTTTTCACGGCTTTTTAGTTAAAAAAGCCGTGAAAACCACGATAAGCGGGCATCCCCAACCGGGACGGGAAACCCGCCCCCGTCCCCAAGCCTTCCACCCGCCCGGAGTTCCGTCCGGCCGTCAAAGACACCCGCCTTATGAACGCGCACGTTCAGGATCAGGGCGGCGCAAGCAAAGCCAGGCCCTAGCAGTTTGTTGCGCTTCGGGCATAAAACTTTAAAAAATCCGCAAGCGCAACAGGCTGCTAGCTGTCAAACAGGGAGGGGCTGCCGGGATCGGGAGATGTACAAGGGCGCTTCCGGGGGGCGGGCCGGCTCCTGGTCCGGGAAGCAACACGGCTTTTCCAATCGTTGAGGAGGCTGAGAGCTTCCAGGGGCGTGATGGCGTTAATATCCAGGGAAAGCAGCTCTTCCAGGAGCCGCCTGCCTTTTGCCTGCTCTTCGGTTTCGGGGCTTTCCCGTTCCACCTTCCCTTCTTTCCGCGCTTCCGTTGATTTGCCGCGTCCCAGGGCGGCTTCGTTTTTGCGTAGATCCTTCAGGATCTCTTCCGCCCGGATCAGCACCCTTTCAGGAAGCCCCGCAAGGCCTGCCACATGGAGCCCGTAGGATTCCAGAGCCGGACCTTCCCGGAGCTTCCGCAGAAAAACAAGCCCGCCTCCCCTATCGACGACCTCCATGGAACGGTTAGCCATGCGGGGATGGGAGAGGGCGGCCAGTTCATGGTAATGGGTGGCAAAAAGGGTCCGGCACCTGACGCGGCTCAGGATCTCTTCGCTGACCGCCCAGGCTATGGAAAGGCCGTCGTTCGTGCCGGTCCCCCGGCCAACCTCGTCCATGATGACCAGGCTCCTCTCGGTGGCGCTGTGAAGAATATACGCCGTCTCGTTCATCTCCACAAGAAAGGTGGATTCGCCCCGGGCCAGGTTGTCCGAGGCCCCCACCCGGCAATAGATCCTGTCCACCAGGCCCACCTGGGCCTCCGCGGCGGGCACGAAGCTTCCGGCCTGGGCCATGAGGGTTATGAGGGCCGCCTGGCGCAGGTAGGTCGATTTTCCCGCCATATTGGGGCCGGTGATGAGGGCGAACGAGATCCCCTTTTCTTCCGGGTTTTTATCCGCCTCAAGGATGACGTCGTTGGGGATAAATTCCCCCCGCCCCAGATGGGCTTCCACTACCGGGTGGCGGCCCCCGATGATCCTGAGCCGGTTTTCTCCGTTTACCGCAGGCCGAATCCATCCGTGGATTGTGGCGGCCCGGGCCAGGGACTGGCCGGCGTCGGTCTCGCTTATGCGGCGGCTTGCGGCCGCCAGTTCCGGAAGGAGGCTTTTCGCCTTTTCCCTCAGTTCCAGGAAAAGCTTTTTTTCAAGGTCCGCCACTTTTTCAGAGGCCCCGTTAATTTCCGACTCAAGCTCTGCCAGACGGTTGGTACTGAAGCGCTCGCCTGCGGATATGCTCTGGCGGCGGATAAAATGGGCGGGCACTTTGGAAAGATGAATCTTGGTGACCTCGAAAAAATAACCGATCAGCCTGTTGTACCGTATCTTGAGGCTGGGAATTCCCGAAGCCGCCCTCTCTTCTTCAAGGTATTTTTCCAGGAGGCGGCGCCCGTTAGCCGTCAATTCCTTCAGCCTGTCGAGGGCGGCGTCAAAGCCGGAGCGTATCAGGTTGCCCTCGGTGAGGAGGATTGAAGGGTCTTCGGCCAGGCCGTCCTCCAAAAGCTTCCTTAAGCCCGCAAGTTTCTCCAGCTTGGCGGAGTCCATGGCCGCGGCTTCGGGGGATTCAAAAGAAAAGAGGGGCTTCCCGCCGGAATCGCGGCTTTCTTTTTCGACGGCAATAAAAGAAGCCAAGGCGTTCTTTACCGAAACGAGGTCCTTGGCGTGGGCCTTGTCCATGGCGATCCGGGAACTGAGGCGTTCCAAATCCGGAGTCTTGCCCAAAAGATCCCGCAGGCGGCCCAGCTTTTCCTGGTTGTGATAAAGGTTGTCAACCATATCGAGGCGGCGGTTTATGGCTTCGGTGTTCCTCAAGGGATGGAGTATCCTGCTTTTAAGGAGCCGCCGCCCCATGGAGGTTCTGGTTTCGTCCATTACCTCAAGAAGGGAAAATCTGAGGCTCCCGTCTTTGAGGTTCCGGACCAGTTCCAGGTTCCGCTGAGTAGCCTCGTCGATGCCCACAAATTCCGAATCCTGATAGAGGGACAGGGACCGCACGTGGGGGAGGAGGCTTTTCGAGGTATCATCAAGGTAATCAAGGAGGGCCCCCGAGGCGATTATTTCCGCGGCCTTTTCGGTAAGGCCGAAGCCCTTTAAACCCGAGGGGCCGAACTGCCTTTCCAGGCGCTCCCGGCTCCTGTCCCAGTCAAAGAGCCAGTCGGCCCAGCGGTTCACCAGAAGCCCCGGCCTCTCGGCGACCGCGGCGGCCAGGAGCGGGTGTTCTTCCAGGAGGGATTCCTGGATTATCAACTCCTTAATTTGAAGGCGCTCCAGTTCCTGCCTGAGGCTTTCTACGGCTCCTTCCCGCGCCATGGAGGTGGCGTAGAAATCGCCGGTAGAAAGATCGATATAGGCAAAAGAAAAGAGCCTGGGGGCCCCCCTCTCGGCCGCGGCGAAACAGGCCAGGTAGTTGGCGCTGCCCTTGTCCAGGTAATCGTCGTCTATGGTGGTTCCCGGGGTGATCACCTCCACAACCTGCCGATCTATAATGCCCTTGCCCGGCTCGCTGAGCTGCTCGCAGACGGCTATTTTTTTACCCGCCCTGAGGAGCCGGGCAATATAAGAACGCGCCGCATGATAAGGAATCCCGCACATAGGAAACCCGTTACGGCTGGTCAGGGTAAGATTCAGCAGGGCGGAAACTTCCACTGCGTCTTCAAAAAACATCTCGTAGAAATCACCCAAACGAAAAAACAGGACCTCTCCCTGGTGTTCGTGTTTTATCCGTTTGTATTGATCCAACATTGGGCTTGAACCAATCATACTAATAGTAAAGCATATAATACCCCTGTCATGTCAATGAATGAAATTCGGGGCAAAATACGAGGCCTTCGAAACCGCCCCGCCTTTATCTGGCCTTACTCATCAGGTTTTGAATCACTTTATCGGTAATGTCCACGGTCGGGCTGTACCAGAGTATGCCCGTATTTTCCTTCAAGTTGAGAACCATGCTGTAACCTTCGCTTTCGGCGATAAAGCGGATTTCGTCATAGACCTGTTCCAGGAAACTCCCCGACTGGCTGAGTCTGCTTTTCTGGCTTTCCAGTTCCGCGGTCTTGAGCTTGTAATACTCCTTGAGGTATTCCGACTTCCGGCTGATCTCGCTCTCAAGCCGCAGGGCCAGTTCCTGGTTTCCCTGGAATTCGGCGTTGATCTGGTTGGTTTTGAGGGTTTGAATTTCGGCGGTCATCCTGTCGATTTCCTTCTGTACCCTGGCGCTTCTTTCCTCAAAATCCCTTACCGCCCTGGATTCCCTGAAAAACGAAACGTATACCCTGGGGAGATCGACCACGGCAAACCGGGTAAGCTGCTGGGCGGCCAGGGTCCCGCCCAGGCTTGAGAGAACCAATCCGATTAAAAAATATTTCTTCATACTAAGCCCCTATAGCCCCCGATAGCCGGCCTACCCTCATGTCAATAGGTAGACATGGCAAAGGAAATAACAAAATTGAGCCCCGAACCGGGCTTGTCGGCGTTTCTTCCGATTTCGCCGCCCATCCATTGCACTTCGCCGTCTACAATCTTGAAGCGCTTCGCCAGGCTGAAACGGAAGGGGAACTGGGGTATGGTAAAACGGAAACCCCCGCCAAAACTGAAGCGCATAAAGAAGGTGTCACTGCCCGGAGAACTGTGGTCGTTGGCGCCGAAGTCGTTAAAGAAATGCCAGGGCGTGGCCTTGACCCCCGCGGCGTCAAAGAAGAAGTCCCAGGCCAGGATGCCCGGCACCACAGGGAAGCGGACTTCCGCCCAGTTTTCCCACAAGGCCAATCCCTTGTTGCTGTACTCCCCTGTCCAGCCCCGGCCTACAAACATGCCGTCTACAGCCAGCCTGTTTGCCCGTTCTATAACGGGGTTGTCGTAACCGGGCTGCCTGAATATAAACGAAAGCCCCGAGTGGATGCCGAAGACGGCCTTAAAGTTCCACTTTTCCGTGACCGGTATGTTAAAGAGGGTGTAAAACCATTCGAGCTTGGTATCGGTACGGACATAGTGTTCCTCTTCTATGGCGAAAAGGCCGTAGTACCCTACCCGCTGTATGGCGTAATAGCCCCTGGAAGGATCGTAGTAAATATCCCGCTGATCCATGGAAACACTGGTCCAAAGCGAATTGGCCGGGGTCCAGCGGTTATTCTGGCTCCGTAAAACCGGATCGAAGGGCCTGTACAGTTCCGGGTCGTAGTCGCTGTACACTATTCCCAGCCTGACCCCCCCGTTGAGGCCCAGGTTCCCCAGGAAGGTCGGCCACCGGTAGCCCGTGCCTATGCCCAGGGAAAGCCGCCACTGATCGTAAGGCATGAGGAATTCGTCCGGGGGAATTTTGCCCGCCGCCTCGTATTCTTCGTATGAGTCAAAACCGTCGGGCCAATTGCCGTCGTCGTCATTGGGGAATTTGGGCGAGCGGATGTCCATGGCCGCATAGCGGTTGATGTGCTGGACGGTAAAATCGAAGCTCCCGGACAGGGGGAGTCCGAAGATCCACCGGTGGGTATATTCCAGGGTTACGGACTGGGTGTCGGGAGAACCGGTCAGTTCGGCGCCCACCACGTTGCCGGTGCCCAGGAAATTCCTGTCGTTCCATTTGATCATCCCCGACACGGGAAAGGCGTCGGGATCGGCGGTCCCTGAAAAGGTAAGGCCGAACTGGATGTCGGTGGTGGGCTGCTCTTCCACATTGATGACCAGGTCCATGAGGCTGTCGGCGCTTCCCTGAGGAGTATCGGGGGTAACCGTGGAAAAATACTGTAGATTGTAAAGATTCCTGAGACCGTCCATAACTTTGGCCTTGGAAAACACATCCCCTTCTTCCAGGGGGA
This sequence comes from Treponema sp., assembly GCA_031273405.1. Next base: position 4,517 of record JAISRW010000183.1, on the reverse strand, counting down.
TCTCCCTGAGTATCACCTTGTCCTTGGTCTTTTTATTCCCCCTGACAAGGATATTCTCGATATGAGCCCGGCCCCTTTCGACGATTTCGATTTTATAGGAAATAACCCCCCCCTCGACATCCCGTTCGACTACGGGGTCAATGCGGTTGAAGATATAACCGTTCTCGTAGTAAAGATCCGACACCCTCATCAGATCCGCCTGGATCTTTCTTTCGTTGATGATTTCCCCCACCTTGGAGTAAACCTGGGCCGAAAGCTGCTGGGAGGAAAAAATCACATTCCCCTCAAAACTCACTCCCCCGAAAGTATAGAGCCTCCCTTCGTAGATCCGGAAGGTGATGATCATGTTGTTGCTGCCTTTTTCGTCTTTCGTGATTTCCCGGACCACATCGACGACCTCGGCGTCCATATAGCCCCGGTCATGGTAATACTGGACCAGGGTTTGCCTGTCGACGGTAAGCTTCGCCTCCTGAAAGGCGCCGTCGGCGATAATCCCCTTGGTTTTTAACGAAAGCTGCCCCCGGAGGCTGCGGTTGGAAAACACCGAATTCCCCTCGAAACGGAATTCCTCGATGGTTATCTTTTCCCCTTCTTCGATGTAAAAAGTGACCACCATACCCGACTTGGGATCCGGTGTCATTGCGGAACGGACTTTAATATCCGGATAGCCTTTTTCCAGGTATTTGTTGATAAGCGCCATCTCGTCAATCTGGAGTTTGATCTGGGTGGCCACGTCGTTGACCTTCATGGTCACCACGTCCAGCAACTCGGACCGGCGGAGGCCGCTGTTTCCCGCAAAATTGATCCGCGATACTATCGGCCTCTCGGTAACGGTAAAACGGATAACTACCTCGGACCCCAGAGAATCGGCCCTGATGGCGGTGGGATAGATGGTCTCAAAATACTCCAGGGCGTAGAGGCTGCCCAGGATATCCCAGTACACCTGGTCGCTGAAAGTACGGCCTATATAAGGCTCGGTAATACCCTCCAGTTCAGAGGTTTTAACATTTTTTAGCCCGTCAAATACTATCTCCCTTATAGGCTTTCCCTGATACCATTCCTCAGACTGTTGGGCAAAACCTGAAAAAGTTACTACTATTACCAGGATACATACTAAACCTAAACGCATGAAAGCTCCTTCCAAGGACTATATCAAAAAACCGGATAAAAGAAAACCGGTGTGCAAGGGGTCTTTTAAAAGTATGAGCTTTCCAAAAAATGCAGTTTTAAGAAAGCCGCCTTAATTTACATGAAAAAGCGGGCCGGACTCAAGGAGTTTGTTGCGCTTCGCACATGAAATCTGAAAAAATCGCCGATCAGGCGATTGCGAACCTACGGTTCGATTTACTCTGCAAACTCCCAAAGCAGCCCCGAAAATCGGGATTTTGCGTCATTAATGACGCAAAATCCACAAGTGCAACAGGCTGCTAGTCCGGTTAGGCCGCTTTTTCGGATTTTCTCCTAAAAAGATTTTCTCCAGGTCAAGGAAAAAGAAATATCCTCGACAAACCAGTTCTCAGGATGAAGAGGCACCAAATGTACGCCAATACTAAAAAGAGGGCTCTGCATTTCCAAGCCTATATCAGGCTCCAGTTTTAAACCTCCCCAGGTTTGCTTGTTTTCGTCATAACGGAACGAAAACAAAGACTGAACAAACACATCAGAACCAATGTATTTACCTATAAAAACAGTTGTATTGTCAAAATAGTTACCGACCCGGCTCTGCCTTTCGACCGCGCCGTCCAGCTTCTGGCTCTGGTTCCGGTTCTGATTTATCCCCGCCGCCTGGAAGACCATGTTCTGCAGCACCTGGGTACGCAGGGACAGCATATCCAAACCCAGGAAATTCCGCAATTCCCGCTGGAGCCGCCTCATGACCGTGAACTGGGTCAGGGCGTCAAAGGAGGTGGAAACCAGGAGATTCTTGCGATCCCCGGTTTCGCCGGAAGAACCGCCCGGGTTCTGCCCCAGGAGGGAGAAAATCTCCATCTGCGAAAGAGGGGGGCTGGATTCAAAACGAGGGCTGAAAGACCTAAGGGGGGCGTTGTCAATGATGAGGGATATGGTTACCGGGCCTTCTTCGCTCTGATCCCGTATTTCCGCCCTGGCGGAGATGCGGGGATCAAACTGGATCTCGTTTTCGTTGAAGAAAAGCGTGCCTTCCCGTATATAAAAGCTCCGGTCAAAATAGAATATTTCGCCGCTTCTCAGCCTGACATCCCCCTGGAGGGTAAAACGCCGGGAAACATCGTCGCTGGTGACGTGTATGCCTGTCCCCAAATCGGTGTAAGCCTGGAGAACAGGGAAATCCGACCGGGGCCAGAAAAATTCCACCCTCCGGCCGGTCCTGATCCTGATGTCTACCACCGTGGATACCGTGCCGGGAGCTTCGTAGGGCCTGCTTTCGGCCTCCGCCATTTCGTTGGCGTCCAGGTTTATCTCTGTCGAGTGGGCGGTCAAATCTCCGGAAACCGTAAAAATCATATCTTCCATGCCGAGATGCAGGTCCCCCGAAGCATCCCCCCTGGCCAGGACGCCGCTGATATCAAAGCCGAAGGGTATGGCCTTCTCCACGGGAACATGGATATCCAAGCTAAAGATATTGGGAATCCACCGGTCAAACCTGAAATTCGCGGAAACCACCCCCGCCCCTTCGCCTACCGCCGCGTCTACCGGCCCGAAGGACATATTGTTCCCTTCGAGAACCACCGTCATGGGAACGGGGAGTATTTCGGCCCGGAGGTATTCGGGAACCTGGATGCGTATGCTGGTGCCCCGGGCGGTTCCGTAAAATTCCGGATCGTTTAAGGGCCCTGTTATATGTATGTCGGCCCTGACCAGCCCTCCGGGAAAGTTGATATGCGTCATCGGAGGCAGCAGGCCCCAAAGGGTTCCGAGGTCAACGTAAAGGTCTGTAGTCTGGGCATCGATGGTTTTTGCGTTAACCGAGCCGGTAAAGACCCCCCTGACAGGAGAAGGATTCGAGACGGCGACGTAAAAATCCATATTTCCCGGGGAAGAAGGGGAAGATCTGAAACGGATCATGTTTTTCGGGCCTCCCGAGAGACTAATCTCAGGGCCGCTGCCGGTTTCCATGCGGCTAAAAACAAAGCTGAAAGGCTCGTCCACCGCAAGTCCCCCGTAGCGGGCCGTGTCTATGGCCAAAGAACCGTTGATGTCTTTCAGCCCCTCCCCCAAATCAAGCCAGCTTTCTACGGGCCTGAATTCCGCCTTGGCCTGGAGAGAGAAGTCCGCCTCCCTGCCCCCCGCTTTTCCCAGGATCCGGGCTTCGGTTTCGGCCAGGCTGTCAAGACGGTTTATCCTGAAAAACGGGAACGAGGCTTTCAGGTCCTCGTAATCCATCTCCAGATCGTGAAGGGTGAATTCCTCACTGTCCAAATAGGCCCGGGCGCTGATCCTGAGATCCTTGTCCTGCCAGCGGAACACCAGCGAAGAAAGCTCCGATTCGACCTGGAAAGAAGAGAATGATCTCCAAAAGAGACTGAGATCCCCCGAAGCCACGGCGCCTTTCGCGTTCTTGAAGATCCGGGCGAACTGCATATCCCTTCCCCTGAGGTTGAGATTCAGAGCTTTGTTCCCGTAAGACCCTTCCGCCTCATACTGTTCGTTTCCCTCCGGGTCCCGAATCCCCAGGGACATCCGGACTTCGGAAAAGCTCCTATCCCAGGTAAAGGAAACATCACCCCCCAGCGGGCTCCGCCCGTCATTAAAAAGAAGATCCTCTATAGCGGCGCCGTCCTGATCGGCGCTCCCCGAGAAGCTCAAGGCCCCGTAAGAAGACGAGGGGGTTACAATGTCGTTTATCTCAAAGCGGTCTATATAAGCCGACCAGAAAGAAGGGGAATCATAGCGGAGGGACAAGAGGAAGCTCAGCCGGGCGTACTGATCCCCTGATGGGATGGGGATGTTTTCTCCCTGGGCGTAGCCTGAATATCCGCCCATGGAAGCGGCGCTGAGGTATACCTGAAGCCCGTAGGAGCCGCGAATGCTGAGATGCCGCCTGTCCAGGAACATCCCCTCCAGATAGTAGGCAAGATCCCTGTGGGAAGCTTCCAGGAAAAAAGAAATGTCATCAGGGTTGGAAAAATCCGCCGACAAATTGATTTCCCCGGCGCCTCCTGACCAGCTTATAGTTCCTTCGCTTAATTCAAAACGCTGGTCTGTTCCCGAGAGGGAGGCGATGGCCAATATATCCCCGGGCGCCCCTTCGTAGGCGGCAAGAAAACGCGGGGCGTTATAGAGAACATGCTCATAGTCGGTGGTAAAAAAGAATTCGGTGGTTACCGAAAGGTTTTCGAGCATGTCGGCGGCAATGCCCGGCAGTTTAAGGGCGGGCGTAACAAGCTTCGAGAGAACCGCTATATCCCCGGCCGAAAAGGCATCGAGTCTGAGGCTGGCCTGAATATGGCGGGGTTCGTAGTCCATGGAACCTTCGAGGGAAAAACTGCTCAACCGTATATCTTCATAGGCTCCCATGTCCCTGAAACGCAGAGCCG
>JAISRW010000178.1 GCA_031273405.1 Treponema sp. | reverse complement strand
GTTCGATTCTCTGAGGCGGCAAAGCGTAAACGGCTTGGACGGCTGTTTTGGGACAATCGTATCGGAACGCCTAATTCTTTATATTATAAAGAATTAGGTAAATGTGCGGTGTCGCGGGCGGCGTCCTGTGTAAAAAAATAAATAGAGATAGTATATACCCGGATGACACATAATATACCCCTTATAAAAAGAGCCAATTTGGCGATAGTTAAATTGGCTTTCATTCCTGTCTTTTTTTTCCTCGCCTCGGCCTCCCCCCGTGTCTTCGCCGCCGGGGAAAGCCTCACGGTTTATGTGACCAACTCGGGACGCCGCTACCATCAGGAGGGCTGTTCATCCCTAAAGCGATCCAAAATCGCCGTCACCCTGGCGGACGCGGTCAGGTCGGGATACAGGCGCTGCTCCATCTGTAAGCCTCCCGCCCTTGCCCGGCCCCAGGAGCCCGCCCCCGCCGGGGCGCTTTACCGGGTCAATGCGGCGGACCTGACCGGGACTTCCCGGGCCGACTGGCTAAAGATGGTTCCCGCCGTGGTAGTGGGCTGCGTAGACGGCGACACCGTCAGGGTGAGGATCCCGAACCCTCCCGGCGGCCTCGGCGCGATTGAAACCATCCGGATGCTGGGAGTGGATACCCCCGAAACGGTGCATCCATCGAGGCCGGTTGAGCGGTTCGGGAAAGAGGCCGGTGAATTTACCAAGGCAAGGCTCCTGGGCAGGGAAGTGCGCATCTGCTTTGACTGGGATCTCCGGGATCGCTACGGACGCCTTTTGGCCTATATTTACACCGGCCCAGGGGAGTGCTTCAACGCCGCCATCATCAGGGAAGGCTATGCCCACGCCTACGTAACCTACGCCTTTCAGTTTATGGACGAGTTTAAAGCCCTGGAGGCGGAAAGCCGCCGGGAGAAGAAGGGGCTCTGGGGAGACTAAAAGCAACGGACAAGCCCGCCCTTTGGAATGCGCAAAATTTTCGCAAAAACACACCTTCAAAAATCATCGTAAAACCCTCAAATTTTGTCCTTTTTTCTTCAAATTAGACGAGTTTTTTTAATTTTTTTGATTCTATATGGCTGAATAGTTACTTTTAAATTTTTCTGTCGTTATTCATAATATGAAGCAAATTCGTTTTTATCTGGTTTTTGCTCTCCTCACGGGCGGGATTTTTTTCCTTCAATCATGCGCGAGTCCCTTGGAATCTCCTTCCGAAAAAAAGCGAATTTTTTGGGCCGTTGACGAAACAACAGACACGCCTTATCGTTGTTCCGCGTCCCTCCTTGCCGCAGGGAAGCATAGCCTTGTTTATGGCGAGGACGGGCTGAAGATACCTGTACGATTTGCCGAAACTGTTGCGGCCAAATTCGACGGTTCCATCTATCCTGTGATTACCCGCGCTTTCGGTAATCCCTCGGATCTTGACGGCAACAGCAGGGTTATTCTTCTCCTCCTCAATATAAGAGAAAACGCATCCGACAGCTACACGGCCGGATATTTCGATCCCAAGGATTTGTTAAAAAGCCCTTATTCCAACCAGGATGAAATACTGTACATCAATTACAAACCTTCCGGGGAGGAAAATTTATATTCCACCACGGCCCATGAACTCCAGCATCTTATAAACCGGTGTCTCCATCTATCCAATGAAATGGACATCTGGATTGACGAGGGCCTGGCTTCGGCGGCGGAGTATCTTTATAGCGGGAAGCAGGACGACCAGGAAGGCAGCAGGATATGGTGGTTTAATAAAGATCCGCCGAAAACCATACGAAGGGGAAATAACTTTTTTATATGGGACGGATGGTGGGAAAATTCTCCGGAACCGGATCATCTGGGCAATTATGCCACAGTCTACCTCTTCTTCCAGTGGCTCAGAATTCACGCTGATAACGGCAGCAAAATATATGGGGATATTATCAATGCAAAATTCACCGATTACCGGGCGGTAACCGATGCCGCGGCAAAAAGGATACCCGGCTTTTCCGGTATACGTAACGACGAACAAGGCTGGGCGGAGCTTCTGGGCGCCTGGTATGCGGCGAACCGGCTGAGGGCGCCGGGGGGCATATACGGCTATGGCAATAAGAATGAAATTACCATCAATTTTACCTGGAGCTATCCGGAAAGCAACGCGGCTGTTTCCCTTTACCCGGGAGAGGGGGTTTACAGTGGGATCACCGGTACCTTCGCTCCGCCCCTGGGAGGAGGAACCCATATCCGTTACCTCGGCCTTGGCGACGGCCGTGTTGATTCCTTCCCTTCTTCCTATAAGTGGACCTATCTCCTGACGTATAACTACACAACCAATGTACCGGAGAAAGAGCAGGATGCCCCTTCGGAGAGAGGCTTCGTGGCGGACATGGTTCCTGGTATGTCCCCCTTTAGCGCGGCCTCCGGTTCAGTCGGGATGACCGAGACGCCTGAGGCGATTCTTAGGCGCTGGGACGGGGGACGGGCCTTCCTTGAAAAGACGCGGGACGCAGGAAGGCGGCCCCCGGCTGAATAGGCATGAAAAATCCGCAAGCCCAAGGGGCCGCCGGGTTTCTTTGCCTTGCCTTCTGCCTTATGCTCCCGGCGGGATCTGCCTGTTTTGAGTTTTTGGCCCGAAATTTCGAACCCCTATAGATTTTTAAATCTTTCTATGATATATTTGGAAAATGAGTCGATTTCGTTTCCTGGCTTTTGCTCTCCTCCTGGGCGCTGTATTCGTCCTTGCTTCGTGTCTAAACCCTTTCGAAATTTCTTCTCCCGATCCCTACGGGTCTCAACCGAAACGGGATTTTTGGGTCAGCAACATGGAAAAAGCGGGGTATCTGGAGCGCTGTTCCTCGTCTCTCCTTGCGGCAGGGGTTTATTGCCTCGTTTATGGGGAAGACGCGCTGGGTATACCTGAATCATTTGCCAGGGCTGTGGCGGCTGAATTTGACGGTTCCATTTATTTTAAGATTACCGGCGCCTTCGGCGTTCCACTGGATTTGGATGAAAACGGCAGGGTTATTATCCTTCTCCATGCGATACAAGAGCCGAATTATGGCGACGGCAGCTACACGGCCGGATATTTCAATCCCAACGACTTGTTTGATAACTATTATTCCAACCGGGGCGAAATACTGTACATCAATTACAAAAATACAGAGAGTAACAATTTTTATCCCACCATGGCCCATGAACTCCAGCATCTTATAAACCGTTCCCTCCATCTGAACAATCAAATGGACCTCTGGATTGACGAGGGCCTGGCTTCGGCGGCGGAGTATCTTTATAGCGGCGATCATCATGCTTCCGAAACCAACAGCAGGATAGGGTGGTTTAATAACGATCCCCAGGCCACTATACGACAGGGAAACAACTTTTTTATATGGTATGGATATTGGGAAGATTATCTGTCCGGCAAGTCTCCGCCCAAATCGGATAGGCTGGCTAATTATGCCACAGCCTATCTCTTCTTCCAGTGGCTCAGAATTCACGCCGCTAATGACAGCGAAATATACAGGGATATTGTCAATTCAGAATTCACCGATTACCGGGCGGTAACCGAAGCCGCGGAAAACAGCATACCCGGCTTTTCCGCCGCCTTAGACGGAGACGAAAAGGAAGAAGATGTCTGGGCGGAGCTTCTGGGCGCCTGGTACGCGGCGAACTATGGGGCAAACCGTTTTGCGAATCTCCCGCAGGGGGCGGAGGAGGGCATATACGGCTATGAGGGAGAAATTACCCTCAATTTTAACTGGAGCTATCCGGAAAGCGGCCATAGCGTTCCCCTTTATCCGGGAGAGGGGGTCTACAGCGGAATCAAGACTACCATCAATGAAAAACCTTCAGGAGGAGAGCATATCCGTTACCTCGGCCTTGACGGCTCAGGCGGTACGGTTGACTTCGATCCTCCCTATGACACAAAATACCTCCTGACCTACAACGGCGCCGTTACAGGGGCCTCTTCGGAGACGGGCTACGTGGCGGATATGGTTCCTGTTCCTGTTATGTCCCTGTCAATGGCGGCGGCCGCCGGTTCCGGCGGGACGGCCGAGACGCCTGAGGCGATCCTTAGGCGCTGGGACGGAGGACGGGCCTTCCTCGAAAAAATGCAAGACGCCGGAACCTTCCCGGCTGATGAATAGAATCGCCATGAAAAACCCGCAAATCCCGTGGGCCGCCAGGTTTCTTTGCCTTGCCTTCTGCCTCATGCTCCCGGCGGGGACCCTGTGGCCCCTGGGCCGGCGGGATCTTCCCCAGGGGGAGGTAACCGTTACCGGCAGGGTTCGGCTGGTGGGGACTGCCGCTTTTAACGACCTGGTGATCAGCGACGAAGAAGGCAGGAACTGGTATGTGGAGGGGGAAGACCGGAAAAAGCTTGCCATGATGGAACAGCGGCAGGTAACCGTCAGGGGAAGGGCCGAAAACGAAGACATTATTCTCGCGGACGGAACAAAAGCGGGAGTCCGTCTGATTTTGCGGGACATAACGCTGATAGAATAGCTTACTAAGGGGAACTATTTTGGGTCATTGCAGGTCGGAGGAAGCGGAAGCGGTTTTGGACAGGGAATTTCCTGTCCTGGACAAGGGATTTATCAGGCTCGTGGACTATATGGGGGGGGACGAACGGGTAGTCCAGGCGGCCAGGGTATCCTACGGGGAAGGAACCAAAAGCTACCGGGAAGACGCGGCCCTCATCGACTATCTTTTGCGCCACCGCCATACCAGCCCCTTCGAGCAGGTGGTTCTGACCTTTCACATAAAGCTCCCCAT
>JAISRW010000136.1 GCA_031273405.1 Treponema sp. | reverse complement strand
TCTTTGGCTGCGGCGCCGGGATCATCGTCGTATTGATCAGGCAGTGGGGCATTTACCCCGAGGGGGTGACCTACGGCATCCTTATCATGAATACCCTGACCCCCTTCCTTAACCGGCTGCTCCAGAAAAAGTTCGGTTATGTGAAGCCGGTAAAAGCCCCCGGGGAGGCGGCAAAATGAAAGATATTTTTAAGCTGGCTTTTGCGCTGATGTGCTTTGCCGCCGCAGCCTGCGTGGGTCTCGCCTTTGTGTACGCCTCCACCGAGGAACGGATCGCGGTGAATCAGGCGGCCAAACTCGATACCGCGCTGAAAGACATCTTCGGCGGCGACGCGGTCTTCGAGGAGATTGCCGAGCCCCTGGCCGGCGCCGGAGACGCGGTGGCTTTCGGCAGCGCCTACAGGGCGAAAAAAGGGAGCGCCCTGGCGGGGATAGCGCTGAACGTTTCGAGTCAGGGCTTTAACGACACCATCACCGCCCTGGTGGGCGTTGGCGCCGACGGGAAAATCGCGGGGGTGCGGATCCTCAAGAACACCGACACGCCGGGGCTGGGCGCCAACGCCGGCTCTCCCTCTTATTTCGTGGACAAGCCGGAGAATACCAAAACCTTTTACGGGCAGTTCGCGGGAATGGCCGCGGACGGTTCTATCAGGGTAACGAAAGACGGCGGCCAGGTTGAGGCCATCACCGCGGCGACTATCACGAGCCGGGCGGTTTCGATGCTGGTGAACAGCGCCGGTGACGCGGGCAGGAAATGGCTTGATTCCCAGCCTGGTTCCCGGACTGATTCCCGGACTGATTCCTGGAAGGAAGTAAAATGAAAAAATACTTAACGATATTCGCCAACGGCCTTGTCAACGAGAACCCGCTTCTTGTTCTCATGATCGGCCTCTGTTCTTCCCTGGCCGTAACCACCGCCGTGGCCAACGGTATAGGAATGGGCCTTTCCATGACCTTTGTGCTTTTGATGTCCGAAATCGTCATTTCCCTTTTCCGTAAACTCATTCCGGCGGCGGTTCGTATTCCCGTTTTTATCATTGTTATCGCCGCCTTTACCACCATCATCGACTACGTGCTCCAGGCGTATTTCCCGGATCTTTCCGAGAGCATGGGGCTTTTCATCCCCCTCATCGTGGTAAACTGCATCATCATGGGCCGGGTCGAAGCCTACGCCTCCAGGGAGTCCCTGGGTAATGTTTTTTTTGACGCCTTGGGTATGGGCCTGGGCTATACCTGGGTGCTGGCGGCCATTTCTCTGGTGCGGGAACTTTTGGGCAACGGCTCGATCCTTGGCTTGAATGTCCTGGGCGCCTCCTATACGCCCATCCTCTTCTTCGCCCTGCCGCCGGGAGGCTTCCTGGTGTTCGCCCTCTTTATCAGCTTCGGGCTTTTTCTAAAAGGGCGCATAAACAAAGCCCCGGTTAACCGGGACAAAGCGGGGTGCTGCTGATGAACTTCTTTAGTATTTTTTTCAAAGCCGCTCTAAGCGATAACATCGTCTTTATGAGCTTCCTGGCCCTCTGCCCCTTTATCGGGATGAGTACCGACGAGCAGAAGTCCGCCGGCATGGGCTTGGCGGTAACCTTTGTGACGGTTCTCGCTACCTGCGTTACCTGGCCTGTCTATCATTTTATTCTTGCCCCCCTGGGGCTTAAATTCCTCCAGACCCTGGCCTTTATTCTGGTCATCGCGGCGCTGGTACAGCTCGTGGAATTCTACCTCAAAAAATCCGCCCCCGGCCTTTACAAGGCCATGGGCATTTATCTCGCCCTGATCACCACCAACTGCGCCATCCTCTACGTTACCCTGAACAACATATCCAAGGATTTTAATTTTGCCGAATCCCTGGTTTACGCTCTGGGGGTGGCCCTGGGTTTCCTTCTTGCCCTCCTTCTCCTGGCGGGGATACGCCGGCGGATCAGAACCAGCCCCATTCCCGCCTTCCTCAGGGGGACTCCCATACTCTTTGTGTCGGCGTCTCTTCTTTCCGTCGCCTTTATGGGCTTCTCGGGTCTGGTAAAGTAGGGGGCCGTCATGAGTATCGTACTGATTACCGCGCTGTTCGCACTGGCCCTTGCCTTTGTTCTGGGAATGGCCCTGGGGTTTTTTAAACAATTTTTTGCCGTCACCGAAGATCCCCTGATCGGCCAAATCCGGGAATGTCTCCCCGGCGCTAACTGCGGCGCCTGCGGCTACCCCGGTTGCGACGGTTACGCCGCCGCCGTGGCTTCCCGTCGGGCTGATATAAACCGCTGTTCCGTAGGCGGGAAGGCGGCGGCGGAAAAGCTCGCCGCCCTGGTAGGTGGCAGCGCCGACCTGAAGCCTGTGGCGGCAGTGGTTGCGTGCCGGGGCGCCAAAGACAAGGCCCTTTTAAAGGGAATATACCTGGGGGTTAAAAGCTGCCGGGCGGCGAGGATCTCCACCGGAAGCATCAAGCGCTGCTCCTGGGGCTGCCAGGGCTTTGGGGACTGTGTAAAGGTCTGCAAATTCGGCGCCCTCGCCATGGGAGAAAACGGCCTGCCTGTGGTGGATTATTCCAAATGTACCGGCTGCAAGGCGTGTATGGCCGAGTGCCCCCAGCACATCATCCGGGCCGTCCCGAGGGACGCCATCGGCGCTATTCCCCTCTGTTCCAATCTCAATGTCCTCAAAACCATGGTGGCAAAAAACTGCAAAGCCGGGTGCATTAAATGCGAACTCTGCGTCAAAAACTGTCCCGAAGGATGCATCAAGATGGCCAACGGCATACCGGTGGTGGATCATTCCAAATGTACGGGCTGCGGAACCTGTACGGAAAAATGCCCCATCAAGGTGATGAAGCTCATCAGGCGGGATCTTGTCCCGGTTTAGCCCATGGATATTGTTCAAGTCTCCCGGACCGTCCTCATCGACCTGGCCGCCCTAAAAGTTTTTTCCGGCCTGAAACAACATCCTCTCCTGGGGGCCCTTCGGGATCTGCTGGAGGCCCTCCCCGGGGAAAGCTCCGCGCTCGTCGGGAGATGGTCTTCTTTCATGTCCCTTTTCGTCAAGTACAACCGGAACTATTCTTTTTACGACACCATGGCGGAACTTGTCCTGAGGGACGAGAACCCTTTTACCCTCAGGGCGGAACAGGCAGGGGCTTCCGGCGTCGATTCTGTTCTTTTGGTCTTATCCGGGAACGACCTCGTCCGGCTGGGCCGCATCGCCGCCTTGGATCTTTCGGAACTGGCCGCCTGTGTCGCCCGCCGGCTTGAAGCCGTTGACGGGGAGGCGAAGCTGACGGACGCCGAAGCCGCGGTGCTCCGGGCGGCCGAAGGGAATGCCGGAAGCGGCGCCGGGGCCTTCTTTGTCCGGGGCTCCCGCTGGGGGGAGGGGCTGCGGGAATTTGCCGGCTATATCCGCGACAACGGCGCGGGCCTCCTGGGGGTGTACCCTTCGTTCCGCTGGAATCTTAAGGAAGGCGGCCTGCGGCCTGTCGCCAATCCCGACCCCGTCGTTCAGGCGGATCTCTATGGTTATGAGGCGCAGCGTTCTGTAGTAGTTTCCAATACCTTCAAGTTTCTGGAAGGCAGGCCCGCCAATAACCTCCTCCTCTACGGCGACAGGGGAACCGGGAAGTCCGCCACCATCAAGGCGGTCTGCGGCGAATATGCCGGCCGGGGTCTTAGGCTCCTGGAGGTCCGGAAGGAAGACCTTTCCGAACTCCCGGTTATCATGGAAACCCTTGGCCGCCGGGCCCCGCGTTTCGTTGTTTTTATCGACGATCTTGCTTTTGAGGCCGTGGACGCTTCCTTTACCGCCCTCAAAGCCCTCCTGGAAGGCGGCGTGGAGCGGCGGCCGCCCAACGCGGTGATCTACGCCACCAGCAACCGCCGCCATCTGGTAAAAGAGCGGCATTCCGACAGGGCCGTCAACGACGACGTGCGGGACTTCGACACCATGCAGGAACAGCTTTCCCTTTCCGACCGCTTCGGCCTTACGGTGGTATTCAGCTCCCCCACCCAGGAAGAATACCTCGAAATAGCCGAATACATCGCGGTACGCCGGGGCATCTTGTCCGGCGGTGCCTCCCCGGCGGCCGAAGCAAGCCGCCGCCTCTACCGGGAAAACGCCCTCCGCTGGGAGCGCTGGTTCAACGGCCGCTCCCCCCGCACCGCCGTCCAATACGCCGACTGGGCCGCCGGCGGGGAGGCCTTCCCGTGGGAGTAGGCGGGGTTAATCAGCTCTCTCGCCTCAAGCCCGAACCCGGGGTATGTACCCTTCGCAACGAATCAACATACCTCGGGGCTTGCCCCGAGGTATGTTGTTCTTACAAGGTATTTTGACTCAGGGTACATACCCTTAGTTCCGCCGCAAGCGGCCGGGGTATGTACCCTTCGCAACGAATCAACGGGCCGCCAGATCCGGCAGGGCTTCAAGGACCGAATCCTCGATTTTACGGCCCCCCGCGGTGATTCCCAGCCTGCGTCCGGGCCGGGCTTCTCCGTGGTAATCGCTGCCTTCGGTAATGTAGAGCCCCAGGTTTTTCCCCAGCGCATCCAGGCGTTTGCACGAACGGACCTTGGCCGTGGGGTGCCAGGCTTCAATACCGTCCAGACCGCGGTCTTTCAGGTTTTTTACGACTTCCGGAAGGCGGCCCCAGGCCAGATAGAGGGACATGGGATGGGCCAGCACGGCGATTCCTCCGGCGCTTTTGATTGCCCCCACAGCCTCGTCAAATTCCAGCCCCTTTTTGGGCATATAGAGAGGTTTCCCCCTGGCCAGATACCGTGAAAAAGCCTGTTCCCGGGTTTTTACAATGCCCCGGTTCACCAGAAGGGCGGCAAAATGAGGCCGGCCCACCGAATGGCCCCCCGAAAGGGCCTGGATATCCCTATAATCGGCCTCGATGCTCAATTCGTGCATGCGATCCAGAATCTCCAGGTTCCGCCTTTCCCTGCGCCGGCTCAGTTCCGCCACAGCCTCGGTAAAAGAAGGGGTCAGGCGCCGCAGCCCCAGGCCCAATAGGTGAAATTCCCCTCCCTCGTTTTTCCGGCTCCAGATGATTTCAAGCTCTATTCCGGGGATAAATACAATTCCGCCGGCTTTTGCGGCTTTTTTTGCCTCTTCAAGCCCCTGGACAGTATCATGATCCGTAAGGGCAATAGCCGTAAGCCCCTGTGCCGCCGCTTCGCCGATAAGGGCGCCGGGGCTGAGACTGCCGTCGGAGGCGCTGGAATGAGTGTGCAAATCAATCATCAGAAGGAGATCCTATCATACTATTCAAAACAGGAGAATGAGCTTATATTTATTAATGGAGGCAGTTCCATCGGACCGGAGGTCCGCAATGTCAGATTTTGGAACTGCAACCTTAGATTTAGGAGAAAAAGCGGGCCGGACTTTAAGTCCGATTGGACCGCTTTTTCCAAGAGCCGGGCCATCGAACCGTAGGTTCGCACTAACCGAGTTTTGGGAAAAGCTCTGGGAATAGTGCTGTATTTATTGGCAAATTCTGTCGAAAATATACGAAGAGGGATGAAAATCGTTGACTGACAGGGGTTCTGATCATAAAATAAGAGAACTTGGAGAAAGGCGGTCCGTAAGTGTCTGAGTATATGTTGGAAAACGGGGTGATTGTTACCGCTGGTAAAAGTCCCCGGAAGGGGAACATTATAATATCAGGCGAAAGAATAGCGGATTCCCCGGAAAACTCCGCCGGCGTTTTAAGGGCCGATTTAGGGGGGGATTCTTTTATCTATCCTTCCCTGATTAATACCCACGATCATTTACAGGGGAATTACCGGCCTCCCGTGGGTCCCAAGGCGGGGAAATTTTATCTCACCTGGCTTCCCTGGGACCAGGATCTCAAAGCTTCGGATACTTTTAAGGAGCGTTCCAATCTTTCCCGGGAAGACCTGTACGCCCTCTCCGGTTATAAATGCCTGTTTTCCGGGGTCACTACGGTGAACGACCATTTTCCCCAGAAGCTGAACGGCAAGATTCTGCCCACCCTGCCCGTCCGGGCTATACTGGAATACGGCCTTGCCCACGAAGCCTCTTCCTACGACCTTAAATGGGGAGACGGCATAGAGGCCGAGTACCGGCGGGCGGTGGAGAACGACTGGCCCTTTATCACCCATCTTGCCGAGGGCTTTGACGAGGAATCCATGCACGGGCTTGAAACCCTGGAAAAGCTCGGCGTTCTGGACGCCCACTGCCTCCTGGTCCATTGTATCGCCTTCAGCAATGAGGATATCAAAAAGGTATCTAAAGCGGGGGCCAGCGTATCCTGGTGCGGCTTTTCCAATATATTCATGTTTAACGTAACCTGTAAGATCCGCAGGATGATTCAAGAAAAGGTGAACGTGACCATAGGAACCGATTCTTCGGCTACAGGTTCTGCCAATCTCCTGGAAGAAATGAAATACGACAGAGAGCTTTACCGTAGAATTTACGGCGAAGATTTGCCCGCCGGGACAATCTTCGAAATGGTAACCGCCAATGCCGCCAAAGCTTTTTGGATGCAGGACAAAACCGGCGTCCTGGAAGAGGGCAAACTGGGGGATATGCTGGTGCTTAAAGGCCGTGCGGAGGACCCTTACGAAAATCTTCTGGCCGCCGAAATGGCGGACATTGAGCTTTTGACATTGGCGGGCAGGCCGATTTACGGCGAGATGAGGTTTATTGATTTACTGGGAGGAAAGCTGCCTCGCGGTTATACCCGGATAACCGTAGGGAGACGGCCCATGTTTGTAAAAGGCGATCCCGCGGGGCTTTACAACGAATGCCGGCGGAAGATCGGTTTTAAAAAAATTCTGGACTACATGCCTTTTGAGCCTGACGATTCCGCTTCGATGTCCGGCTCCGGCGTGTTTTAGGAAGGTTTCGATGCCCAAGCCGTTGCAGTACAGAGCAGGTTCGCTTATCTACTTTCAGGGAGATCCTGCGGACAAGGTGTTTATCCTTCAGAAAGGGAAAGTCAATCTGGTTTATCAGGATATTGAGACCGGACAGGATGTGCACGACCTGGTGCAGCCGGGCGAATTCTTCGGGGTAAAATCTTCCCTAGGCCGGTACGCCAGGGAAGAAAACGCCGTGGCCATTCAGGACGCGGTGATCATGGCTTTTAGCGTACCCGAATTTGAAGCCCTGGCCCTGGCCAATACCCGGATCGTCATGAAGATGCTCAAGGTCTTTTCCAACCAGATGAGGCGGATTCATAAACAGGTTTCTTCCCTGATGGACAAGGAAGAGCAGCAGAATCCCGAGGCCGGCCTTTTTTCGGTAGGCGAATATTACCTAAAAAACAAGCGCTACGCCCAGGCCCGGTATATCTTCTCCCAATACCTCATCTATTATCCCGCGGGACGGAACGCCGCTTCAGCGGCCAAGAACCTGGAGGCCGCCGAAGCGGCCCTGACCAAATCGGGCGATTCGGGGCGCGGCGCTCCTTCGGCCGTCGCCTCGCAGCCGGATTTTTCGCCCCCTCCGGGGGCCGCGTCTCCGGCCCGGGACCTGAGCGATACCGCCAAGGCCTATTATGACGCGGTGAGCCTTGTTTCTCAGCAGAAATACCAGCAGGCTTACGCGGCATTTAAAAAGATTGTGGACGCCAACGCGGACCCGGAATACGCGGTCAAAAGCGTTTTTGAAATAGGCCGCTGTCTCTACCTGCTTAATAAATTTGACGATTGTATAAAATATTATACGATGATGATCACCAAGTATCCCAAATATCCCGATTTGGCGGATATCCTTTTCTTTATGGGTCAATCCTACGAAAAAAGCGACAGGAAAGATCAGGCCGCTACATTCTATAAAAAGATCCTTTCCATGGGCGGCGACAGCGAGGACGATATCTATATGAAGGCCCGGCAGGCTCTCAAGGCATTGGAGGAAGCGTAGGATGGCGGAAATGGATATATCGGCCTTTGGCCGTTTTGCCCGGACCTTTCAGGCGGGGGAGATGATTTTTTCGGAATTTGAACCGGGGGATACTTTTTATCTCATCCAATCGGGCCGGGTAGAGCTGGTCAAAATCATCGGGGATATTGAAAAAACCTTGGACATACTCCAGCCTTCGGAGATGTTCGGGGAGATGGCAATCCTGGAAAATTCCCCCAGGTCCGCCACCGCCATAGCCCTTGATACCGTGAAGGTGCTGGAATTTAAAAGCCAGAATTTTGAAATTCTCATGCTGGGGAACCCCCAGATTGCCCTTAAGCTCCTCAGGATGTTTGCCAAACGCATCTACGATTCCAAGCGCCGGTTCATGACCCTTACCCTGGGCGAGCCCCAGGCAAAGATTGCCGACGTATTCCTCATGCTGGACGAAACCCAGACCAATATCGATAAAAGCTCCGAGCGCCGGGAGTTTAAAACCACCGTGGATGATATTGCCCACTGGGCGGGCATGAGCATCAGCGAAACCCGGGAAACCCTAGGCCATTTTGTCACCCAGCGGCGCATGGAAATGTACCCCGACCGCATTGTAGTCAAGAATATCAACGATTTTTCCCGCTTCGTCAATTCACGGCGCAAAAAAGTCTAAATAACCACATCGAACCGCGAACCTTCGGTTCGATGGTTCGACCACGCGTACTTTCCGGCTGAAATTCCAGCTTTTGTCCGTGAGGTCTGTGCGGTCCGTGGTTAAATTCTTTTAACGTCTGCGGGCTACTCCCGGCTTGGGGCCCCGTTTTTTGGGAGCGGCCGCCGCTGGCGCCGCCTTCCGGCCTTTAGCGGCGGGAACGGGCAGGGCGGCCGGCGCGTCGGAGGGGCTGCCGGCGGAGTTAATCATATCCTGATACGAAGCCGCCGGCGCTTTGGCCGGTTTCGGCTTTGGGCTGTCCCCGGCGGAATTGTCTGCCGCGGTGAAGGACTGGCTGATGTCTTCCCGCATGGTGGATCTGCGCCGGCTGAAGGAAGCAAAGGCGGCGTCCTGGAAGCCTTTGGAAACCCCGTGGAGGAATTCGTTGAGCACGTTCGCCATGCCGTTGAGGGTGGCTTTTTTCCGCTTCACCGAAGTGATGTCAATATCCATGAAAAGCCCCGGCTGAATATGATAGGGGTTGATCATGTAATCAAACCTGAAATATTCCCTTTCCAGGAAACTAAGCCTGTCTTCGGTGAACCGGCGTTCTTCGGGATATTTATAGTCATACATGGTCTTCAGTTTCCGCCGCATCAGGATGATCTTTAAGCGGATCTTGTCCTTTTCATAAACATAGGTACGATTGAATTTTTCGACATCCGTTTCGGCGGATTGGACGAAGGATATTTCATCCCAAACCTTATTAAGGTTCTCGTAGAGAGGCTCGCCGGTTTTATCTTTGATCCTTGTTTTGATACTCCCTTTCTTTTTCTTGGCCAGATCGTTAAAATCGTTAATTCCCGAAGATTTTGAATCTTCATAGATGACCGAAAGGAGATCCCAGACATGCTGGACTTCGGTTTCAAAGCTCTTGATCTGGACATCGTAGGCTTTGCGCTCTTCGATAAGCTGGGCATTATCTATGTACTTAAGCTTGATCTGATAACGCTCGTCCGGAAGCTGGCTCGTATTGGTATCTTCGTATTCCCGGATAACCAGTTCCCGGCCGTTCTTAAGGTTTTCGATATACTGATAGCCCATACGGGACGTATCCAGAATAGATGTAATGGAGTTAACAGCCGTATTGAAGCCCCGGTTGCGTATGTTTTCGATATCAATGATTTTTTTGAGATTTTCCCGCACGTTTAGCTGATCAAAGGTGTCAGGATCTATTTCGGCTTTGAGCTGGGAAAGGATTTCCAGCAGGTGTTTGGCCACTACCTTGTAGCGCTTGGATTTGTCGTTTTCAGCATCGTCGTCGGTCTGATTTTCGACCTTGTTGATCTTGCTAAAGAGGATCTCGCTGTCGGTAAATTCCTCCAGCCCCCGATCCACCCGTTCATCCTTGAGTTTTTCGACCTCTCTGTCAATGGTGTCTACGATGTGTTTGGAAAGCAGATCCTTGATAAGATATTCCATGGTAACCTGATAGTGAAAAATGGGGCTGATAAGCTCCGAGTCCAGTATGTTTATCGAAAGTTTGACATCCGTTACGGTTTTCGGTTTTTCCAGGTTATCCGTAAAAGCGCACTTAACAATCGAATAAGCGTTTTCGCCCCTTATAAAGCCGCCGGTATCGGTTTTTTGCCTGAGAAGGCTGTTGGTGAGGTTTTCAAGCTCGTTAATCCCCCGCTGGATATGGCCTTGAAGGTGGCCGTACATATTGACAACGGATTTTTCAATTTCGCCGGTATTGAACTTGTCGGAGCCCCCGACCGCGTCCAGAAGCTTGGCAATTTCCGTGGGAGTATAGCGGGCAAGGATCTGGGTTTCTTCCTTGTCAATGAAATTCCGGATCTTTTTTACCATTTCATCTTCGCTTGTTACCATGTAACGGTTGAACATGTTGTGGTAATTTTGATTGAAATAATTGTAGAGCTTTTCCTTTAATCCGCCCATGACATCCAGGCGCTCCAGCACGTCCTTGGGCAGCCGGGCGGTCAAATGGTGAATGATTTTATTGGTTTCTTCTTCTAAAAGCTGATTTACTTCGCCCTGCTGATCGCGGTATTCCTGAACTAACGAATTTCTCGAACCCACCGCGCTGGGTTTTTCGGGGTGGAATACATTAGGGCTTTTCGGCAGATCGATGTTTGCCATATCCTGACTCCTTTTTCTGTTTTCATCAAAAACAGCACAAAAATCCATTTTACAGTCTCAACGATAACAGATCTTTATATAATATGTCAACGCGCGGGGGAGGGGAGGAATTTAACCGCACTAACCGGGCCGCGGCCCCCGCCGTCCGGGCTTTAGCCCCAAGGATGGTAAATCGGACCGAAAGTCCGCGGCCGCTAGAGCCAGAGGTATATCTGGTGCAGCCTGGTACAGAAAAACCAGGTTCCTGTTGCGAGGATGATAAGCCCCGGGAGGGGCGCCAGCCAGGCGTCGGCGTTTAACAGGATGTTCCGTCCTATAAAGACCAGTAGCGTCCCGATCCCGATAAAGATATAATCCCTGGAGCCCCGGTTATAGGCGGCAATAAAAAAGCTGATAACCGCAAAAAAGAGCAGGCTCCCTTCGACTATCGTAAACATTTTGGTATAGCCGGTGAGCATGATCAGGCTGGAGTCCCAGGAAAGGCCGTCCACGGGGATGCCCATGGCGATGACCAGGGCGGTGAGGGCCGCCACCATGACGGTATTCCGCTGTTTCTGCACTTCAAGCCCCGCCGCGCAGATGCTGGACGCAAAAAGCGAGAACAGGCCGAAATACCTGCTGAAGACCAGGACCCTGGCCGCCATGACGCAATAAACGGCAGAAAAGCCGTAGACGATTTTTAGGGGAATGATGATTCTGAAGCTTTCGACGGTCAGGGAAAGGACGAAGAAGCTGAAAAACAAAATCTCCTGGGACTGGGTTTTTTCAAACAAAAAGTAGATCAGGATGATGCTTACCAGGGAATACAAAACGGCGCCCATCATGGAAGCAAAGGGGGCATAGGGCGCGGGGGGGGCCAAATGCTCCAGGAACCCCCGAAACATGCCCGCGGAACGCCGGACCGCTTCGTCGGCGGCGGCGGGATACGCCGGCATAACCACAAAAACCACGGCGGCCACGGCGGCAAAGGAAAGGGACGACAGGGTTATACCCGCCTTGAAACAGTTGTTCCGTATCGAAAGGGTCATACCTCAAGGATAGACCAGGAAGGGTATCCGGCTCAAGGTCGGCGGCGTTAAAGACCGCGGTTGAGATACCGATATTAGTAAAGAGGAGATATCCATGTTTGTGAAGAAAGTCCTTTGCGTCCTTGCTGTCATCGCGGGGATCGGTTCTGCCGGCCTCCGTGCGGGAGATGTTGCCGCCTATGTGGATCTTGGTTTTTCTCCGGACGGTAAAATCTATATGTTCGCCCAGTACGGGGTACAGTCCGAAACATTAAAGCCCTGGGCCGATTTATTCGTGGTTGATGTAGTCAAAAATGATTTTGTTTCCGGGGGGAAATATTCATATATTCACGACAGCCCCGTGGCGGCCGGGCAGGACGGTTCAGGCGCCCTGTACCGCGTCATTGCCCGGCACGGGGCCCTGGCGGCGGCTTATCGGGTCAACTTCCTGTTCCAGGGCAAGCCGCTCTATATTGCTCCGGAGGCTCCCGACTCGTTATACAACGACACCCTGGAATTCCGGGATTTTGAGAGCGGATTTTCCTATAAAGCCGCCCTGGTATCTACCATAGAGAGAAGGGGCGCCGCCATGGTATCCTCGTTCTATATCAATCTTGAAAGAACCGGCGGTGACGGCTCCACAAAATTCTTCACCCTGGGAGACCCCCAGATGAAGCGCCCGCGGATAAGCTCCTACAAGATTCGCAAGGTCATGATCGCCCCCCATG
Organism: Treponema sp.; assembly: GCA_031273405.1. The sequence continues at coordinate 6,001 of JAISRW010000136.1, read as the reverse complement.
ACGGCTCCATGATCTTTGTTATCGAGATGAAAAAGCAGGACGGATCGGATGTTAATATCCGCTTTATGGTAGAAGCCCTGCATTTATAGCCTCGGTATAGGGCCTGAAAACCTGGGTCACTCCCAGGCCGTCTTCGAAGAGATAGCGCAGATAGAGTTCTTTGCCCGGGCGGAGACGCTGCCACAGCCCCTCCTTCTGTACTTCCGCGGCCAGGCCGGCAATATCCCGGCGGCTTAGAATCTCCCTCACCTGAGAAAAAAGATAGTTCCCTCCCGGCAAAACGAGGGCCGCCTCAGGGCTCGCGGCCTTGTCCGCCGCCCTGCCGCCTGCAATCAAAGCCCCCAGAAGAGCCCCTTCGTCCGGCTCTATGCTCCGGCATTGGTTCGGCTCAAGTTCAAAGTGAAAAACCATTTCTCCCTTTCCCTCCCGGTAAGAAAAAGGATCGGCGCCTTCGTCCCTGACGTAGTAGAGGGGCGAAACAAGATTCAGCCTGATTATTTCGAGTCCCATAGCATCCCCCGGCTGTTTTTAAGCATACGGCATTACGGCGTTTTTCGTAACTCCCCAAGAGTTTGTCCAAGCCGCTCTTGGCATATAGGCGGCTGGGGAGTTACGCGTTTTTTAAAAAAAAAGGGAAAAAAGCGAAGCGCCTTCCATCCTGGAGCCGTAGTAGCTGGTATTGGCTGCTAGTGGCTGTATAGCGGCTTTCCCGTCGAACCCGGGTCCGCACCGGCCGGGTTTGGGGGACGCTTCTATAGGCACATCCAAGTCAATACAAGAGCTCACTGAGGCTTTCCCAAAACTTCAGTTTTTGGGAAAGCCGCCTTAGATTTATGGGAAAAAGCGGGCCTCAAGCCGCTTTTCCAGGAGCCTGTCCCAAAACCGTGCGCTTCCAGCGCACAGTCAATTAGTTTTGGGACAGGCTCAACTATCAGATTTCGTTTAGGAGGAAATTATGGTGAAAACAAGCTTTTATCTGTTATGGGGCGTTTTGTCGGCAGTCCTTGCGCTCTCCGCCTGCGCCTGTTCCGCCGAGGCGGCTGTCCAGGAACTGCTGGGTACCAGCGCGGCAGCCCCGGTTTTTCTTGACTGCCGGTCAGTCTCTTCCACAGAGCTGGAATTCCGCTTTTCCTGCCCCGTCAGGGTGGTATCGTTTCAGATGACCCCCCGGGTCGGAGCGGAATCGATCGAGGAAGGAGATCTGGTACGCGTCGGGTTTTCCGAAGCCCTGGGGGAAGGGGAACGCTATACCGCCGAGATGCTTGTGGAAGACGAAAAGCGGAACACCCTCACCGTGCTGGCCCCCTTCAGGGCGCGGAACAGCCGGCTGCCCCCGCTGCTGATCACGGAACTGAGGACGGAATACGGGAAATCCACTACCAAGGCGGGTACAAAAATCAGGACGGAATTTGTGGAACTCTTTGCGCAGGGGGACGGCAATCTTGGAGCCTTGCGGCTCTATATCGCAAGCCACAGTGCTTCCCAGCCGGTTCTGGAATTTCCGCCTATAGAGGTTAAAGCCGGGGAATACATGGTGATACATCTCAGGACCATGGAGGAAGAATGGGCCGATGAAACCGGCGGGAATCTTTCGCTTTCCGGGGGGACCGACGCCCTGGAAAGCGCCAGGGATCTCTGGGTCCCGGGGGCTAAAAAAATACTGCATAAGAACGATCTGGTATATCTTTTGGATCAGGACGACCGGATCATCGACGGGGTGGTTATTACCGAAAATCCGGAACGGTCCGATTGGGCCTCTGAGGATCTCAAAAAGGCGGCCGCTTTATTCGCCGCCCAGGGCGCGTGGCTGCCCCAGCCCGCTCCCGCCGCCGCGCTGGACTGCGCAAGCATCAAAACGGCAACCACCAAAAGCGTTTCCCGCTATCAGGACCGGGAAAAAACCGCCTCCGCCGCCGATTGGTATCTCACCGGGAGCGGAAACGCCTCGCCGGGGGAACCAAACAAGCCCTGAGAAGGCGGCGTCCGTGTCCTCATAGACGCGTCCTCATAGAAGCCGCATCCTCATAGAAGCCGTGTTCTCAAAGACGGAAACCTCATACCGCCGTCTTTGGGAACAAAAATTGTGCCAATAGGGTGTATTACGTTCATGAAATGCCGATTAGGTTTTAAACAAGGATGGTATTTTATGAACCGTAGTATGGTGAATCGTGATATCGATACCAATATTATCGTCCGCCGGGAGATTGAACCGGTACTGCTCAAAGCGTGCGAGGTAATCGGCAGTTATGAGCAGGCCACCGGTTCCATCATATCGGTTTTGGACGAAAAATGCGGCGTCGTGGAAAAATCCCGCCATCCCAGGGACCGGTATTTTTGCGGCATTTGCAAAAAATATTACCCTGATCCCGGCCGGCAGTGGGGGCAGGAAGAAACCCCGTGCACCAAGATGCACCTGGACGCCATCGCCTCCTCCCGGGAACTGGGGGGGGCCTATATATACGTATGCCCCATGGGATTCACCTTCTGGACAAGCCCGGTCTATTCCGGGGAGCGCCTCGCCGGCTGCTTCATCTCCAGCGGGATCCTGGCCGTCAAACACCAGCAGGTGGAGGAGAATTTTTCCGTCATTTCCCGGGGGAAAATTTTCCTGCCGGAGATTCGGAACGCCCTGGCGGATATCCCTCTGAAAAACTATGAGGAAGTAAAAATCCTGGCTCGGATGATGCTGATCTGCGCGGAGCATATATCGAAAGGAACGGCGGCCCGCAATGAATTTATCCGTCTCCCGGACGGGCGGAAACCGCACTCCCTGAAACAGCCCCGTATAACTAAAAACAGCCCGGAATACAAAAAGCGGGACCTCAGGTATTCCATGGACAAGGAACGGATGCTCCTGGCCAGCCTCCGCCGGGGGGACAGCGAAACCGGGAGGAAGATTCTCGATGAACTGATGGACAGCCTCTCCCGCGCCGATTCCCATAACTATGCCTACATACAATTCCGGGCCATAGAGCTGATGGTGCTCCTCTTTCGGGCGGCAATGTCCCCGGACGCCGCCGAAGACAGCGCCCTGCTGGAGGCGAATAACCGCTACCTCAAGCGGATTCAGGAAGCCGGGAGCGTCGAGGAATTGACCGACCAACTGCATAGTATCGTGGAGCGCCTGGCGGGACAGATCTTTTCTTTCCAGGGGATATGCCACGCCTCGGTGCTGCGGCGGGCGGAACGGTATATCTGGGAGAACTACACCCGCAAGATAAGCCTCCGGGAGATCGCCGACGCCTCGGGGCTTTCGGCGCCCTACTTCAGCACTGTTTTTAAAGAAGAGATGGGGGAGAACCTTTCCAACTACCTCAACCGCCTGCGGGCGGAAAAAGCCGCCGCCATGCTGATAGAAACCGATCTGTCCCTGGGCGAAATATCGGGAAGCTGTGGATTTGAGGATCAAAGCTGGTTTTCAAAGATATTCAAGTACTATGCCGGCATGAGCCCCGGCAAATTCCGGGAAAAGGGCGGTATCCCCAAGCTGTTCGCGCATCACCCGACCATAAACGTATAATTATGGGCGACTCGAAAAAAACCAACCCCCTGCTGCTCAAGGCCTGCCGGCTTGTGTCGGAATACGCCAAGGCCACGGGGACTATCGCGTGCGTGCTGGATCACGACTACCTTCCCGTGCCGGAAATGTTCGGGGAAATAACCGGGGATACCAACACCTGCCTCTACTGCCTGAAATATCAGACCGGCAGCCCCAAGCCGGAAAAAGCCGCCGATCTCCGCTCCTCCCCATGCAATATGTTCCATATCAACGCCGTTAAGGAATCCCAGCTCTTCGGGGGTTCCTATATTTATATGTGCGCCCTGGGGTTTATGTTCTGGACCAGTCCCCTTTACCTGAACGAACGGTTTGTCGGGGCCCTCCTGGGTTCCGGCTTTCTCGCCATCGACAGCGAGGAAACCGCCGAAGCCCTGTCCGGGATGAGCGGGGGGGAGGTCCCGGCAGCGGAATTTAAAAAACACCTGTCCCGATTCCCCCGGAGCGATTCGGAACGGATCAAGTCCCTGGCGGAGCTGCTGATGATATGCGCGGAAAATTTATCCGTAGGGGAGAGGAACTACCACGAAATCCTGAAGCGCCGGGCGGAACAGCAGTCCAGCCTCTCGGCGGAGATCCGGGCGCTCAAGGCCAAATATCCCCCGGGGACCGAGTACCCGGGCTACCCCCTGGACAAGGAGCGGATGCTCCTGACCGCCCTCCGCCAGGGGGATCACAAAACGGCGAGGCAGTTCCTCAACGAGATCCTGGCGAATTTCCTCTTTTCCAACCCCGATCGGTTTAAACACGTGCAATTCCGGGCTATAGAACTGATAGTGCTCCTTTCCCGTTCGGCGGCGGGGCCGGGGAACGCCGGGGAAGACGTGCTGGAGACGAACAACCAATACCTCCTGCGGATTCAGGAAACCCAGACTATCGAAGAGCTTACCGACCTGCTCCATAGCATCGTGGAACACATGGCGGATCAGATCTTTTCTTTCCAGGGTGTCCGCCACGCCGCCGCCTTGAGGAAGGCGGATCGGTATATCAGGGAAAACTATACCCGCAAGACAAGCCTCCGGGAGATCGCCGACGCCTCGGGGCTTTCGGCGCCCTACTTTAGCACCATCTTCAGGGAGGAGATGGGGGAAAATTTGTCCGCCTACCTTAACCGCCTCCGGGTAGAAAACGCGTGCCGCCTTTTGACGGAAACCGATATGTCCCTCAGCGATATTGCGGGATCCTGCGGCTTTGAGGACCAAAGCCGTTTTTCCAAGATTTTCAAGCACTATACCGGGCTGAGTCCCGGCAAATACCGGGGGCAGGGAGGCGGCAGGGTGACGGAGATTTCGGAAAATAATTTTTCTTCCGATTACCGCACCATCGCCGAAAAACAGCGCCCCCTTAAAACCGACGGTACTATTGAAGACGAAGCATAACCGTTGCCGCACGAAAGCCCGTGAAAGGCGCGGCGGCGCGGCATGGTACGGGAACGTCAGACCAAAGGTCCGAACGCAGTTTGCGGGGTAAATCGAACCGAAGGTTCGCAACCGCCTTGCAGGCGGTTTTTGGAGATTATGCGCGAAGCGCAACAAACTGCTAGGAGTTTGTGGGACTTTGCCCCCTTGATTAAAAAAATCGCTCGCAAGAGCGATTGCGAACCTATGGTTCGATTTACCCTGCAAACTCCGTAAGGAGCCCCCTTACCGCAGGTTTTTTGCTCGAAACCCACAGGGTGTAGAGCAAAAACCTACAAGTCCCACAGGCTCCTGGCGGCAGGGGTCAGACTTTCGCCCGGCGCCCTATAGGAGTTTCGGGGGTCTCCCTTTATCGGGTCGGGTCTAAAACCCGCGGTTTCCCCGCTCATTCCGCCGTCTCCGCTTGAACCGGTTCCTCCCTATAGTATGCCGTCATGGTCATCCCGCCTCTCCGGGGGCGCCCCCCAATGATCCGGGGGCGCCCCCCAATGGTCCGGGGACATCCCCCGACGGTTTGGGGGCGCCCCCCGACGGCCCGGGGACATCCCCCGATGGCTGGGGGACGTTTCCGGACGGCTCGGGGATATTCCCCAACCGTCCGGACCTTGGCCCCGGTCGTTCCGGTAAGGCGAAGGTGAGCCCCCCCTGCGTACCCGCGTTACAGCAGGGCATATTGTATCGCGTCGCGGCCGCTTATGGTTATGAGATCTTCGTCAATAGCCGTGCCAAGGTATTCATAATCGCCGGCGTCCTGCCCCGTGCGGCGCAGAAACACACGGCGCACCTTAGTCCGCTCCCATGCGGGGCGATACTCCAGTTATGCGCAATTTGCCTAAAATTTTTTGAATAAAAATTACCATAAAATATATTGAAATAATTTGCAAGGTGTGTTTTTTCGTTATCGCAAGTGCTAACTGTTACTCTATCTTATTGTATTATAAGGAATTAGTCAAGTGTTAAGTGCTAATGCCTACTAGCCAATAATAGCCAGATTGAAGGAGTATTGCTTACACAAATGCTCACACGG
>JAISRW010000077.1 GCA_031273405.1 Treponema sp. | reverse complement strand
GGACGGCGTAACCAACCTGACCCAGAAATAACCCGCAGACAGGAATAGGGAATCAACGACCTCGCCCTGAAGGGCGAGGTATGTTGTTCTCACAAGGTGGTTGCACTCAGGGGTTTAATGCCTCGGACCAAAGGTCCGCTTTAAGCGCCCTCAAGGGCGGGGTATTAAACCCATATGCGTTTACTTAGTTTTTTTATTAACCACAGACCACACGGAAAACACGGACTTTTGCTCGAAATTCTCCGCTTTTGTCCGTGTCGTCTGTGAGGTCCGTGGTTAAATTTTTACAAAGTAAACGCATATGGGTATTAAACCCCTTCGGCACGAATAAATATAGGCATTTGAGGATTTCCCAAAACTAATTAACTGTGAGCTGAAAGCGCGTAACTACTCAGGCCTCATGCGGGGATAGCGCCGCCGCTACCGTGGCGCAATCGGCGGAATGAAGGGGCTTTTAGCCCCGAAATGGAGCTGATTGGAGCGCAAGGGGTGGAGCCCCTTTGTGAGGGACCCTGTGGGTCCCCAAGCACTTGAGAACAAGAAAAATATATGAAATACCGTATATACCTGAGTAGTTACGAAAGCGCACGGTTTTGGGAAAGCCTCTATCATCCTGGTTTATCCGCAATTAAAACCGACTGCCCGCAGGACCTTTAATCGGAATTAAAACCCGGAGGTGTTACACCTGCCGGTTGAATCAGTGCCCCCCTGGCTCCGCCGCGATGGCGGCAACGTCTTCTACCGAAAGGCCTTCGCGGTTTTCCCGTTTTGACAGGTCCCTGAGGGTAAGGGGGCCGTTAAGGGGATCGTCTCCGGGAATAATCAGCCACCCTTCGCCTTTCTTCTCCGCCAGGATGAACTGCTTGGTAAGCTTCCCCGCTTCGAGAAAGACCTCGCAGGCTATCCCCCTTTGCCGAAATTTTTCGGCCAGGGCCTGGCAGGCGCCGCCCCGGTCTTCGCTGAGGCAGGCTATGGCAAGGCGGGCGTAGCCGGGGCGGGATTGGAGGCGGCCCGAATGCTCCATGGCCGCTATGAGCCTGTCCAGGCCGATGGAGGAGCCGACGCCGGGGAGGGCTTCCTTTGAATAAAGGGTCGCCAGGTTGTCGTAACGGCCCCCGGAGCAGATCGAGCCTATTTCGGGGCTCTCCTTGAGGAAGGTCTCGTAGACGATTCCGGTATAATAATCGAGCCCCCTGGTGACGGAAGGATCCAGGACAAAGGAATCCCCGGTTCCCGTATCGGCCATGAACCGGCGTATCATCGAAAGCCGTTCCGATTCGGGGCAGCCGCCGTCTTCGCAGGCTTCTCCGGCAAGCTTTCCGAGGACTTCCTCAAAGCTGCCCCCGGTTCCGACAAAGTCAAGAATCCTGGCGGCCTTGCCCTCTCCGGCCGTTTCGGAAAGGAGCGTCAGCGTTTCTTCCCTGCCTATCTTGGCAAGCTTGTCCACGGTCCTCAGTATTTCCACCTGCTTTTCCAAGACCCCAATCCGCGCCAGGAAGCGGTTAAAAAGCCCCCGGTGGTTGAGGTGTATCACGATGTCCCCGGCCCCAAGGCCGAGCAGGGTGTTCCGCATCATCAGCAGTATTTCAAAATCCGCGGAAACGCTGTCGCTGCCTACAATATCAAAATCGCACTGGGTAAATTCCCGGTACCGGCCCCGCTGGGTGTTTTCCCCCCGCCAGACCTTAGCGATGTGATAGCGCTTAAAGGGGAAGGTAAGCTCCTGGCGGTGTTCCGCCAGGAACCGGGCGAAAGGGACCGTGAGGTCGAAGCGGAGGGCCACGTCCCTGTCCCCGTTGTCTTTAAACCGGTAGATCTGTTTTTCCGTTTCCCCCCCGCCCTTACCCAGGAGGATCTCGGCGTATTCCAGGGCCGGGGTGTCGATGGGCACAAAACCGTAGGAACGGAAAGAAGCTTCGATTTTTACTATCAAATCCCGGCGGGCTATTTCCGGGGAAGGCAAAAAATCCCTGAAGCCTTTTAAAATTCTCGGTTCAATATACGCCATGGTAACCTGCCTTAATGGGGATCCTTGGAGGATGGGTGCGAATGGGTGGTAAACCAATAATCGTCGATGATCTCCACCAGATCCGGGCTAAAGGCAAGTCTGGCCGTGGTCCGTATTATACCCTGAGAAAGGGAGGCGGCGCCGGCTATGGTCCCGGCGGTGGAAACCCGGTATTTCTTGAAGAAGAACTGATAGGCAACGGAAGTTCCCGGAGGACGGATAGAGGCCCCGGCGGCTTCCATGTGTTCCACGGTTTTAGAGCTGAAGCTGTAAACCTGGATGCGCCGGGCTTCGGACTTGGGCTCCATGATGGTGGCGTACATATTATAACCCAAAATTTTGGCTGTATCGGGGGTTACTTTGATGGGAGTATTGCCGTAATCTTCGTACTGGGTCCGCAGCCGGTCCTGGTTTTCCATAAACTCCCCCAGCATGATAATCATCTCATTGGGGGATATTTTAAAGTCCAGGACAAAAAGGCCTACATTCTCCCGTCCCTTCATCTGTCCCACCGTAGAGAGGTTGCAGCGTATAAAAAATTTGATTGGTTCCGACCTTCTTTCGGGATTCAGGGCTATGGAAAGCCCCACGATGCCGTTGATATAACGCTGGAAAAAATTCAATTCCTGCCTGGAAAGGGAAGCCAAAAAGATAGAACGCTTAAACCCAAGCTGAAAGGGCACACAGAGAATCACATATTCTCCGATTTTGAGAAAACAATGAGAACGATCTACCCCAAGCTTGGTTAAGGCATATTGACTGCAAGCAACGCTCTGCTCTCTGAATCGTGCTAAATATTGAGCCGGTCCTGTCGGTGCGTTGGTCATAGGATCTTTACCTCCTGTTATTTCCTCATCGAGTAACTACTCAGGTATATACGATATTTCATATATTTTCTTGTTCTCAAGTGCTTGGGGACCCACAGGGTTCCTTACAAAGGGGCTCCGCCCCTTTCGCTCCAATCGGCTCCATTTCGGGGCTAAAAGCCCCTTCATTCCGCCGATTGCGCCACGGTAGTGGCGGCGCTATCCCCGCATTAGTCCTGAGTAGTTACAAATTTCTTCAATTTTGGTTCTGGCCCGGTTCTAGCCCGGTTATGGAAAAAAAATCAAAAAGGGTTTAAGATAAATTGCAGAATGCCGATAAATGAAGCGGACGTCTATAGATGGAGCCTTGCGGCTCCGGGGCGGTTTATTTTGGCACAGTGGAGGCTTGTTTTGGCGTATACAAAGGCATTATCCGCCTACCGGGAAACCAGGATCAAGACCGCAAGTCAGGGGCAGCTCATCATTATGCTCTATGACGAAGCGGTAAAGCAGCTGGATTATGGGCTTGATCTGTTGGCGATGGATACAGCGGGAAAGAGAGACCCCGGTAAAATTGAGCTTGTCAATAAGGCGGTGCTTAAAACCCAGGAGATCGTCACGGAGTTGATGGTTTCCCTGGACTTTGAGCAGGGAGGGGAAATCGCCCAAAATCTTTTTTCCCTCTATACATGGTTCAACAAGGAACTCCTTGAGGCGAATATCAAGCAGGATCTGCGCCGGATTACCGTGGTCCGCACTATGCTGAAGGATCTCCGGGGCGCCTGGAGCGAGATTGCGGCAAAAAACGCTTCGGAAGGCGCGGGTAAAGCGGTGACAGGCGTCAATATCGCCGGTTAGGAAGGAAAATGACCGCATCAGGAGCAGAATCGATAAAGCCCGCGTCTTTTACGGCGAAGGAGGATCTTTCTCCCGGCGAGCTGGGCCAGCGGACGGCCGTGCTCAAGCGTTTCAAAGAACTCCTCAAAGCCCAGCGGGACCGGTTCCGGGCATACCTGGAACTGCTGGATAAACAGAAAGACGTCATCGAGCAGGGTTCCGCCGACGATCTCATGGGGCATGTAGAGCTTGAAGAAAAGATAGTGACGGATATACATGCCATCCAGAAGGTTATCGACCCCCTGGAGGATATGTACCATGCGGCCCGGCTCAAAGCCCCTCCGGGCTCCGGCAAGGCGCCCGGCGACGAGGTGCCGGACCTCAAAGCGGCCCTGGAAGGCCTTAGATCCGAGGCGGTGGCCAGGTCGGAACGCAACAAAGAACTCCTTTCCCGGAGGATGGCCGAGCTCCGGGACGAGATAAAGAGCCTCCGTTCCAATCCCTATCTCCGCCGCCAGCCCGCTTATTCAAACGCCGGAACCGGCGGCAGGATAGATATCAAGGGGTAGGGAATAGGTAAGGGGGGAGGAGAGATTTCACCCGCACCGGTGAAACACCTTCACCCGCAGTGAGGGAAGATTTTTTCCCCAGAGGCGCCCGCTTTCGGACTTCCGGGGCTTTGGGAGGGCTCGGTTTTCCGCGACCCTGGTTTGACCGCGGGGATGCCTTGTTTACAGAGCTCGCAGTCCTCCGCCTCCCAGTCGGACACGTCCACCTTGCAGGCGGCGTAAAGGGGCCGCGAAAGCTCAGCCCCCGGCGGCAGGCGGTTTACCAGGCAGGCTAGGGCGGCGATTTTCGCGCCGGCGGCTTCCAGGACCCTGGCGGTCTCCTCCGAGGATTTGCCCGTGGTGACCACGTCCTCGGAAATCAGGATGTTCTGCCCCGGTTGGACCTCAAAGCCCCGGCGCAGGGACATGGCCCCCGTATCGTCCCGTTCTGTAAAAAAAGCGGGCAGCCCCAACTGCCTCCCCAATTCGTAGGCCACGATGATGCCCCCCAGGGCAGGGCCCGCCACCGCGTCGATTTTGATTTTTCCCGCCTCCATGTCGGCCCTGATCCGTCCGGCCACTTCCGCCAAGGCTTCGGCTGCCCTGTCGGGGTATTGCAGGAGGCGGGCGCACTGGAAATACCGGTCCGAGTGCCGCCCGGAGCTGAGGAGGAAATGCCCCTCCAGCATGGCGGCGGATTCTTTCAATAGAACAAGGGGTTCCTTCATAGGGGAAGCATACCCTAAACGAGTGGAGTTTGGGTAGATGCGGGCGGCGGTTTTTGGCGGATGATTTTAAGCGGCGGGGTTTCAGCGGCGATTGACAAAGGCAGAGTATTTTGAGATATATGGAGCAGTCAGTTATATGAAAATAATACTGCAAACCGGCGTCATTTTTACCCTCTGCTGGCTGGGCCGGATCATCGCCGGTTTTTTACCCTTTGCTTTTCCGGCAAGCATCATAGCCCTGGGCCTGGTCCTCTGCCTGCTTTTGACCGGTCTTTTGAGGCTGGAGCATATCAAGGAGATTTCCGGCTTTTTGCTTTCCAACATGGCTTTTTTTCTTATCCCCGCCAGCGTCAACGTGATAAACTACCTCGATCTGGTAGGGCGTTACGCCTTCGCGCTGATTCTGATCTGTTCCGTTTCGATGGTTATCACCTTCGGCGTTACCGCCCTGACGGTAAGCGTTGTTTTTAAACTGACCCGAGCCTTTTCGGGTCCTCCCCCGGCGGGAAAAGCCCGGGACGGAGAAACCCGCGGCGGAGAAACCCGGAATGGAAGCACTCTATAACTCCCCCTTTTTCGGGATAGCCCTCAGCGCCGCCGCTTTCTGCATAGGCTGGGCGGCGCAAAAGAAAACTCGCCTGACGATCTGCAACCCCCTGCTTATCGCCGTGGTTTTGATAATCGCCGTGCTGCTGGTGTTTAAGATCCCCTACGAACACTACTATCGCGGCGGCGTATTTATCGATATGCTCCTGACTCCCGCCACCGCGTGCCTGGGGATCTCGATCTATTCCCGGCTTGAGACGCTCAAAAAACACTGGCTGCCCATCCTTTCAGGATGCGTTGCCGGTTCAGCCGCCTCCATGCTCAGCGTCTGGGCCCTCTGCGGGATCTTCCGCCTTGACGACGCCCTGACCAGGTCGCTGCTCCCCAAGTCGGTGACGACCCCTATCGCGGTAACCATCGCGGCGGAGCAGGGGGGCATCCCGCCGGTAACTGCCGCGGCGGTGGTATTCACCGGCCTGCTGGGGAGCCTCCTCTCCCCGGGGATGATAAAACTTTTCCGCCTCAAAAACCCCATCGCTGCGGGCCTGGGCATAGGGGCGTGCAGCCATGTCGGCGGCACCGCCAGGGCCCTGGAAATCGGAGAGACCGAAGGGGCCATGAGCAGCCTTGCCATCGGCCTGTGCGGAATCGTCACGGTGATCCTGGGAACTTTTTTCTACGCGCTGATCTAGGAGCCTGTTGTACTTGTAGGTTTTTATGGTTTTCCTTTGGGAAAACCATAAAAACCACGATAAATGGGCTCCCTACGCAGTTTGCAGGGTAAAAAATCGCCTTGTAGGCGATTTTTGGAGGTTTTATGCGCGAAGCGCAACAAACTGCTAGGAGCCTGTTGCACTTGGGGATTTTTTGCATATTCATTCATGCAAAAAATCCCGAGCAATCGGACCGAAGGTCAGCGGCTGCTAGTTAGGAAGAATAACGGCGTGTACCTTGATGTCTTTTTTCGCCACTTCCTCATCCACCATGGTTTTGGAAATTGTACCCCGCTGCCTGGGGTGGGGAGGGGCGTCTCCGATGAGTATCATGAGCCGGCTTTCGGCTGCCCAGGCGAATTTCAAGGCCCCCTCATAGAGGGCTTCGTGGACCGCTTCGGGTATATCCCCCCCTCCCCTCACCTGGATGGCGTTAAGGTTCTTTTGGAAGACCCCAAAATCCCCGGTAAAAGGGATAACCGTGTTGAGGTATTCATCGTAGTAATCTTTGTAGAGCACCATGCCTATGCGGAAACCGGAAAAATCAGCGATAATATCCGACAGCATGGGAATCAGCTTGCTCCTCACCGCGTCAATATCGTTTTTCATGCTGTTGGTGGTATCCAGGCAGAGGACAATATCCACGTTTTTCCCCTTCTCGTGTTCCAGAATCGTTCTGATTTTTTCGACCAAATCCTCCGGGCCGGCGGAATAGATTAAATCACCCTTACCGGATTCGGCGATCTCCTTAAAGGCCTCCTCGGCAGCCTTGAGGTAATCCTTCCGGGGAGAGTCTTCCGGCGCTTTCTGGGTCACCTTGAGGATAAAGGGATTATCCCTGAATCTCCCCCGGTAATCGCCGTAGGGCAGCGAAAAAGCCCGTATGTTGAGATAGGTTCCATCGGTCACGTACACTTCGCCGTGCCGGGTGTTTTCATAGCCGTAATAGATGATCCAGGGGATATAGATATGAAAAGCTGCTCCCAGTTCGCCGTGGGGTTCGGGAGTCGAATCGATGAGAGACCATATCCCGCTTTCCCTGCTAAGGGGAACGCCGTTGAGCAGGCGGATTTCGTCGCCGTTTATGGCGTTCCGTTCGGGAGTCCGGTAGGCGTAGTTGTCCGCCCGCAGCTTCGGGTCGCGGGTAGACTCGGTGAGAAGCACCGAAGCGATCCCCGGTTTCTTCCGTATATAAAGATGGAAACCGGTATCGCCCGTCTGCTCTATACGGAGATCTTCGCTGCTTACAAGAAGATCCTGGGCATATATAACGCCGTCCCGGCAAAAAACGAAAAAAATAAACAGGAGAATAAACAGAACAAGATACTTTTTCTTCATAGTTTAATTATCGGTTTGAATTATCGGTTTGAATTATCGAAAAAAATGATTATAGTTCAAATAGTTATGAGATCTCCAAAAGAAATTTCTATGGATAATAAGATCGTCGAAAACCTCTCGGCCTTTAAGCTTTCGGGGAAAGCCCTGGAAGCGGCCAAACTCATTATGGAAGACGAGGAAATCCAGGCTACCCAGGAATACGCCAACACGGTATCCATCCTGCGCCTGGGCTATAACGATCACGGCCCTGTCCACATGAGGACCGTGGCCCTCAACGCCCTGATCATGATGGATCTCCTCAGGAAGGCCGGAATCAAGACCAGCCTGGAAAAGGAAGAATCCGGAAACTTTGAAGAGAGTCTTATGGCGGTGCTTTTTGCCGCCATGCTCCACGATCTGGGCATGAGCGTTGGCCGGCAGGATCACGAACTCCACAGCATATACCTTGCCTTGCCGGTAATAAGCAGGCTTTTGGAACGCCTTTACCCCGAGAACGTGCAAAAAAGGGTCATAATCCGTTCCCTGGTCCTGGAAGGCATTTCGGGCCACATGGGAACAAGGACCATTCATTCCCTGGAAGCGGGGGTCGTACAGATAGCCGACGGCTGCGACATGACCAAGGGCCGGGCCCGGATCCCCATCGCCCTGGGCGGCAGCCCCCGGGCCGGAGACATCCACCAGTATTCGGCCAATTCCATCGAGGGGGTCCGTTTTTACGCGGGTTCGGAACAGCCCATACGGATCGAAGTGGCCATGTCCAGCGAAATAGGCCTCTTCCAGGTAGAAGAAGTGCTCCTGGGAAAAATCGCCGCCAGCACCGCCAAGCCCCACATCGAGCTCTACGCCATGGTGCAAGGCAAGGCGCCCAAGCGCTATCTGTAGGGATTATCCGGCCCCCCTGGTTTACCCGTTTTTGGCGTATATAAACCGCTCCCCCAGGGCCGAAATATGGAAGCGCTTTTCGGGACAGAGTTTGTACATATAGCCGGCAAACAGGGCGGGGTTTTCGCTGTTATTGGCCATCATATCGTAGTGGGAAGGAATCACCAGGTCAACCGGCGCTTCCCGTGCCAGCTTTACGGCGTCCAGGGCGTTCATGTTGCCTATGATATCGGCGGCGCTTCTTTCCCAGTCGCTTCCGTTGATGGGAAGAAAGGCAATATCCAGGGGGCCCAGGGCTTTGAGCGAGGCAATCAGACCGGGGACAGCCCAGGTATCCCCCGGATGGTACACGGTAAGGCCGTTCCCCTTGAGCACATAGCCCAGGGAAGGGCAGTCCCCGTTCTCGTCCCTTTCCGGCTTGCCTTCGTTGCAGAGGGTATGGGCGGCCGCCACAGGAATCAGGGAAAGTTCGCCAAAGCCGGCTTCCCCGAGGCGGATTTCTTCCCCTTCCCGGGCGCCAAGAACCCGGCCGCCGTCTATGCCGGCGCCGGTAAGGATGTGCCGCCAGGGCCGGGGGACGATGAAACGGGTTCGGGGATTTGCCCCGGCTATGGGGAGGAGGCTCTCCAGATTCAGGTGATCGATGTGATTGTGGGTGCACAGAACATAATCAGCCCGCCCCGTTTCCTCAGGCTTAAAAGGCGGCGGGTAAACCCGGCGTTCAATACCGTCTTCGCCGGGCAGGGCGTTGAGGATCACGTCGATATAAAAAACCATACCCCCAAGGCTGACAACAAAGCCGTGCTGCCCCATAAACCAGATATGGGCCGCCCCGAAACCGGGCCGAGACCTGTCAATCTCTTCCAAAAGAGCGCCGCCCTCTTTATACCAGCGGCTTTTTCCTTCCCTTGCTTCCATGGTTTAGTGATACAATAGCTTTCGATAAAATACAACTCCCAAGGCCAAGCCGGGCAAGGGCCTATAAATCAGGTTAGTACACACTCTGTAACGGACCGCACGGGAATTCAACCCTGCGCTTACCGCTTAAAAGCGCGTGAATCCGACCCGGAACCGGATTAATTCTGCTCCGAGAGGAATTATCGGGGTTCGGAACCGGATTAATTCTGCTCCGAGAGGAATTACCGGGGTTCGGAAGGGGATTAATTCTGCTCCGGGAGGAATTACCGGGGTTCGGAAGTGGATTAATTCTGCTCCGAGGGGAATTATCGGGGTTCGGAACCGGATTAATTCTACTCCGAGAGGAATTATCGGGGTTCGGAAGGGGATTAATTCTGCTCCGAGAGGAATTACCGGGGTTCGGAAGGGGATTAATCCATCCGTAGTTAACCACGAAAACCACAAGTGCAACAGGCTGCTAGTGCTTGGGGACCCACAGGGTCCCTCACAAAGGGGGCACTGTCCTATAGACATTCTCACATCACTTTGATATAATGATATAAACTCTCCGGACCACGCCCCGTTTGGCCGGGAAGATAGTTCGCCGGAAATAGTGTTCCCGGTGGAACTTACAAGGAGGTCAGTTGTCGGACAAAGATCTGCGGATTAACGAACAAATTCGGGTGCGGGAAGTCCGCCTCATCAGGGACGAGGGGGAGCAGCAGGGGATAATGTCTGTTGCCCAGGCCATCGAAATCGCCAGAGAACAGGGTCTTGATTTGGTGGAAGTCGCCCCCCAGGCGGCTCCCCCGGTAGTCAAGATAATGGACTATGGCAAGTACAAATTCGAGAACGAAAAGAAGGTCCGGGATTCCAAGAAGAAGCAAAAACAGCTTAAGCTCAAAGAAATCCGTATGCAGCCGAAGATTGACGAGCATGATTTGGATTTTAAATCCAAGCATATCAGGGAATTTTTGGCCGAAGGCAACAAGGTCAAGGTAACGGTGCGCTTCCGCGGCCGGGAACTGGCCCATACCGAGCTCGGCCTGGATGTCCTCAAGGATGTTTTGCAGAGGATCGAGGGGGAATATGTCATGGATAAGCCTCCGGCCATGGAAGGCCGGTTCATGTCTATGGTTTTGAGTCCCAAATCCAAAAAGTAGGATGCCGGCGCCGCCGGCGCCGCCGGAATTTTCGCGGAAAATTCCGTATAATATGTTGAGGTTGCTATTATGCCCAAGATGAAAACAAAGAAAAGCGCAGCCAAGCGTTATTCCTTTACGGGAACCGGCAAGGTTAAGTACAAGAAACAAAACCTGCGCCATATTTTGACCAAGAAGTCAAACAAACGGAAGCGGAATCTCCGCCATGCCGGCATATTGTCCAGCGACAACGTGGCGGTTATCAAAAAATGCTTGCTGCCCTACGGTTAAGGGTCTGATGTAATTTAAGGCGGCTTTTCAAAAACTGAAGTTTAGGGAAGGCCTTCCGGAAAAGCGGCCTAAAGCCCGTTTTTTCATTTAAATTTAAGGCGGCTTTCCGAAAACTTCAGTTTTGGGAAAGCCTTTAATTAAGAGGAGTTAATCATGGCAAGAGCGATAGACGGATCAAAACGCAAGAATCACCGTAAAAAAATACTCAAGCTGGCAAAAGGCTATTGGGGCCGCCGGCATTCAAACTATAAGACCGCGAAGGACGCGGTTACCAAGGGGCTTTTCTACGCCTACAGGGACCGCCGGGACCGGAAGGGCGATTTCCGCAGGCTCTGGATCATCCGGATCAACGCGGCCTGCCGGCAGGAGGGGATTTCTTATTCCCGCCTGGTGGACGGCCTGAATAAGGCGGGAATTTCCATCAACCGGAAAACCCTGGCGAACATGGCTATTGAAGATTCCGCCGCTTTCAAGACGGTGGCAGCCCAAGCGAAAGCGGCGTTAGAGGTTTAATATGATAACTCTGGATCAAGTCAAACTGCTGGAAACAAAAGTCACCAAAACGATTGATTATGTCGGAAAGGTGACGGAAGAAAATTCCCGTCTTAGGGAGAAACTGGATTCCTGCCAAAAGCGGGTTGACGAGCTTGAGGCATTGATCCAGCGTTTCACCGACGACCAAAACCGTATTGAAGACGGCATCCTGGCTTCCCTGGAACGGCTTAACCAGTTTGAGGACGCCATAGAAAGCGTCCTCTCCCCTGGGGGCCGCGGAGAAGCGGCGCCGCTTCCTTCGCCGGAGACAAAACCGGAACCGGAAAAACCGGAACCGCCTATATCGGAACCTGTCCCGGAAGAAGACGAAAAGGAAGCCGCCGGTTCCCTCCAGGATAGCGGGGAACTTGACATTTTTTAAGAGGTTCGGGTGCCGAAAAACAATCTGCATATTGATGTTTTGGGGACCTCGGTTATTATTTCCACTGAAGACGAAGATAAAAAGTATTTAGACGCCCTCCTTGAAACCTATAAAAAGAATGTGGAAAGCACCCGGGATTCCTCAGGCCTGAAAGATCCCCTTAAGATCGCCGTTCTCACGGGCTTTCTCCTCTGCAACGAGGTCCAGAAGGCCCTGAAAAAAACCGAGGGGGAAGAAGCGAAAGCGGCGGAGGCGCTCACCCTGGATATTATTTCCCGGCTGGAGAAAACGCTGGTCTTGCCGGAGGAAGCCCGGACGCCTTGTTCCGCCCCGGTTTATAAGCTGAAAAACACGGTAAAAAACTACGACTGGGGTTCTCCCCGGTGGCTTCCGGAATTCCTGGGGGAAAAAAATATTTCCAGGATTCCCTGGGCCGAACTCTGGATGGGGGTTCATCCCTCGGGGCCTTCCCGGATCATAGGGGAGGGAGGGGGAGAGGAAGAACTGTCCCTGCCGGATCTCATAGCCGGAGACCCCCGGTACTTTCTGGGGGAGCAGACCGAGAGGGATTTCGGCGCCCTGCCTTTTCTCTTCAAGGTCCTGGCGGCGGCGAAACCCCTTTCTATACAGGCCCACCCCAACGCAGAGCAGGCCCGGCAGGGCTGGGAGCGGGAAAACGGCGAGAACATCCCCCTCGATGGGGCCGAGCGGAATTACAAGGACCCCAACCACAAGCCGGAAATACTCTGCGCTCTAAGCCCCTTTAAGGCCATGTGCGGCTTTCGCCGGCCCGGCGAGATCCGCTCCCTCCTGGAGATATTCGGCGGGAAATCCGGCCTGAGATCCGCCCTGGAGCCCCTTGTGTCCGCCCTGGGCGGCCCGGAAGATCTTTTTCCTCTGAGAAGCTTCCTTTCCCGGCTCTTTAGTTTGAGCGCGGAAATCCTGGGGCAGATAGGCGAATACGGGAAAAACCAAAAACTTGAGGAAGACTACCCCGAATATGCAGAGGAATGGGCCCTTGTGAGGAGCCTCGCGGCGCTCTATCCCGGAGATCCCGGGGTAATCGCCCCCCTTTACCTCAACCTCCTCAGCCTTGCCCCGACTGAAGCGATTTATCTCCCCGCGGGAATCCTCCACGCTTATGTCCGCGGCATGGGGGTGGAGCTCATGGCAAACTCCGACAATGTGCTCAGGGGCGGGCTCACTTCCAGGCATGTTGATTTAAAGGAACTTTTTCGGGTTCTCGTATTTTCTCCCTTTAAGCCCCGGGTTCTAAGGCCCGGCGTCGAGGCGGAAGACAACTCCGAAACCGGGAACCAATCCATTTGTTTTAAATACCCCGCCCCCTGCGGGGACTTTTCCCTTTCTCTTATGGCCGGCGGGGAAAATGTCTTTTTTGAAACGGGGCCTTCTATAATACTTGTCGTCCAGGGAGAGCTTCTGATCAAAGACAAGGGGGGCAATGAAAAGCTAAAGATTAAACAGGGAGAATCCGCCTTTATCCCTGCCGGTCAGGGGGAACTCAGGCTCCTGGGGTCCTATACCCTCTATGCCGCGGGTGTCGGCGGTTCCGGGGCCGGTGAAAATCCTGGTTGACGCCGATTCCTGCCCCCGGCCGGCCAGGGAAATCGTTCTCCGCTATGCAAATAGAACCGGAATCAGGGCCCTGTTCGCCGCAAACCGCCCCATTCCCGGCATAGCCGGGGAAAACGCCGCTATGGAGTTGTGCCCCCCCGGGGAAGGCTCCGCGGACAACCGCATCGTAGAACTGGCCCGGCCGGGAGATCTGGTCCTTACCCGGGACGTACCCCTGGCGGAACGGCTGGCGGAAAACGGCGTCACTGTGCTGGACGACAGGGGAAGAAGCTACACAAAAGAGAATATTCGGGAACTCTGCTCCCTCAGGGACTTTATGGTCGGCCTGGCTGAAAACGGCCTGGGGACGGAAAGGACCGCCGCCTACGGCAGGAAAGAACTCAAAACCTTTGCCGACAGCCTCGACCGGGAACTCACCAGGCTGAGAAGGAAGGATGAAAAAATTTAACCACTGATCCCGCGGACAAAAGAAAAAAGGTAACTACTCAGGACTAATGCGGGGATAGCGGAAATCGGCGGAATGAAGGGGCTTTGAGCCCCGAAATGGAGCCGATTGGAGCGAAAAGGGCGGAGCCCTTTTGTTAAATGCACTTGAGAACAAGAAAAGTTCTAAAATCACGCTACGACTGAATAGTTACAAATTATCGATGATTCGTCATTAGTTAGTCCGCCGGCTTGCTTGGCGCTGGATCTGTCCGTGAGCTCCGTGGTTAAAATATTGACTGGCGCTAATCGTTTGATTCGGGGTAGAGGCTCTGGATTTGTTTGATGCTGGGGAGAATTTCAAAAAAGATTCCGGTCAGTTCGGGATCGAATTTGGAGCCTCCCATCTTGCGGAGTTCGGACAATACATCTTCCTCGGACCAGGGGTCCTTATAGACCCGCCTGGAACAGAGGGCGTCATACACATCGGCAATGGCGATTATCCGGCCGGTAAGGGGTATTTCTTCGCCCTTTTTGCCCACGGCGTTTCCCTGGGAATCAGTTTTAACCGGCTGCCGTGTCTGGACATCAATCCAGCCGGGATAGCCCGTACCGTCCCAGTTTTCATGGTGGGTTAACGCTATATCTCTGGAAATTATATCCAGCGGGGACTGGGGGTCGTCAAAATACCGGGCCCCTTCCAGGGTATGGCTCTGCATGATCTTGTATTCCTCCGGGGTAAACCGGGCGGGTTTCTTCAGGATCGTATCGGATATCGCAACCTTCCCCACATCGTGCAGCATGGCGGCTATCTTCAGGGTGTCCCGAAAGCGTTCCTTTTCGGTTTCGCTCACCCCGTGGTGGTAGGCCCAGCGGTCGTAGATTTCCACCGCATAGCCGGCGACCCGGTTGACATGGGTGCCTGTTTCCTTGGGGTCCCTGGATTCGGCCATCTTAATCATCCTGAGGATCATGGACCGGGTCATCTGGGCCCGCTGGAGGGCCAGGGTGGCGTTGGCGGCGAAATGGGTTATGACAAATTCGTCGTCCCTGGAAAAAGGAACGGTATTGCCCGCTTCATCTTTGGAGTTGATGATCTGGATGACCCCCAAAAGCTTGCCGTCGGCGGTTTTTAGGGGAACATTCAGGCTCGAAGTGGTTTTATATCCTGAGATCTTGTCATAGGAGACGCCGAAGGAATAGGGAACCCCCGGCGGCAAATTGTAGACATCGGCCACATTGACTAGGGTCCGGTTGAGGGCGCAGTAGCCCGAGATGGTCTTTTCGTTAATCGGAACCGAAAAGACCGAGAATATAAGCTTTTGCCCCGGAGGAAGCTCCTTCTGGAGGGTTTCGTTCTGGGAATATTTTATCACAAGCTTTTCTGTTTTCCGGCCGTTTTCTTCGACCGCCTCTTTGACATATATGGAACCCGCATCGGCACGGACTACCCTTCTGGCTTCCAGGAGTATCCGTTCCAAAAGAAGATCCAAGTCCTGAATCTGGTTCAATTCAGAATCAAGCTGGAGTATGGATTTAAAATCGGTCGTTTCGTTTGCCATAGCCGTATTATAGCCCGGAACATATATATATTCAAGTTTGTCTATAGGGAGCTTTTCCTAAAACTCGGTTAGTTTTGGGAAAGCCTCTGGGTGATACCCGCAGGGTGATCTTGCAGAGTAATCCTGCAAAGGATGCCAAAATTTCCCGGGGAATTCAGTCTTTCCTGCCGGTACACTTGATGATGTGATAACCAAACTGGGTCTGAACCACATCCCCCACGGAACCGGGGGAAAGGCGTTTGACCGCCGACTCGAAGGGGGCTACCATCTTACCCGGCCCGAACCAGCCGAGGTCTCCCCCGGAGGATTTGGAAGGGCAGGTGGAAAATTCCCTGGCCATGGCTTCAAAAGAGGCCCCCTGCTTGATCCGCTTGAGGATGTCCTCCGCCTTGGAGCGATCCTTTACCAAAATATGACTTGCCCGCCATTCCATAGCTAACTCCTTGCCGATTTCCATTCGGCGATAAAATGTTCATAGGCGGCTATGGTCGCCGCCATGGTTATATCCTGCACGCCGCCCCGCCCGTACCAGTCGGCCCCGTCCATGATGTAGAGGTGCTGAAGGGTCCCCTCAATGTCGGCGACGGTACAGCGGGGGTCGGTCTCCCGGCGGCGCTTAAGGCCCCGCAGTTCCTGCTCAAAGATTTCATCGTATTTTACGTCTTTCCATTCTACGGACACGCTCATTCTTCCTCTCCGTATTCCAGATTCCGCCTGATTGTTACTCCCCTGGAAGGTACCAGAAGATCCAAAGTGCGGATCATTCTGATTTCCCTCCGTTCGATCCAGTTCCCCCTTTCGTCCAGGGTATATTCATAGCGACAATCAACCGGCAGTGCTGCCGCGGCTTCTCCGGGAGCCTCTTCTTCCGCCGCAAACGGCGGAGATGACGAAAGCCCCATGAGGAGGAAGGTCTTTTCGTCCCAGTCGAGGGACCAGGCGGCCGGCGCCGGGGGGGCCTCTCCCTCCGAAGGGGCTTCCCCGTCCGAGGGGGCCTCCTGTTCCGGGGGGGCCGGACGGTAATCCCAATACCGGGGAAGATCATCGAGGTAATAGAGAACCGCAAAATTCCCATGGGGGCCCGAAATCCCCGTTACCAGGCCCCGGCTGTCATAATAGCGCCTCTCCCCTTCCCCGCCGCCAGACCCCCGGAGCCTGGAGGACACGATCCTCTCCCCGCCGGCCTGGGGCGCCAGGGTAAAATCGTAGGCCCCAAGAAGCCGGCCCTCAGTGTCGTGCCAGGTCTCAAGAATCCCCGCGGCCTTTCTCTGAATAAAGACAAAGGAATAGGTTCCGCCCGCCAGAACCCGTATGAGGGAAGGCCGGGAAGCCTCCCACCTTAAAACCTCAAGTTCCAGAGAAGCCCCTTCCGGGTCCTCCCCTTCAGCGAGATGCCTGAGCGTAATGGCCGCCGCAAGAAACTCGCTGTTGTACGAAAACTCCGCCTGAACCGGTTCCCCTTCCAGCAAAAAGGGACATTCCCTCACCCTCCCCTCCCCGTCCCTGACGAAGCGGTACACCGCCGGGGCCTCCCCCGAGCCGTCCGGGGCGCTGATTGAGACTTCCGCCCCGAGAAACGGGGCCTCCCGGTTTTGCGGCCTGAAGGCGTCCGGGGGCAAAGGCCAGTCCGGCTGCCACAGGGCGGCAGTCTCCGCCGCCTCAAGAAGCAGGGAAACCGGAAAGATCCCCGGCGCCCCGCTCTCCCCTGAGGGGGCTTCTTCCTGGGCTTCCCCAAGGGCAAGAGGAACCAGAAGCGCTGCGGCAAGCAGCATCCGCCGTATCATGTTTATACTATAGCCGATTTAGGGGGATCGGTAAATATACTGCCGGGACAGGGCGATTCCCTATGCCCCGGCGCATTTTTACCGCTTTATGGAATAGGTGACTTTAGCCGTTGCCACAGGGGGCATGGTTATTTGTGTTTCCGCATTTTCAACAACCAGCCCGCGGGTAACCGCATAACTGGATAATGGCTCAGGCGCGTTTTGGCGGCCCACCGTAAAAGGAGTATTATAAGCCGCTGCGAGAATGATTTCCTGTCCATAAGGTTCTGTCATTCTGAATCGTGTGTTATCGGGAATTTGCCGCGTCTGGCCGGCCCTGATGAAATTGTTGTCCCCTGGGGATGTGGGATAGATAACCTGTACATTCCCATTTACATCAATATGGCTTACTTTAAAATAAGCGTCCCGCTCCGAATAAACCCGCATGGTCATGTAATCGCCGTCGTAATAATCGCCGCCTGCCTTATCGGTCTGAACCGTAAACCGAAAGGGATTGCCCACCCCGGCGTAGAGTACGTTCGCCATATTGACGCCGGCGTTTCCTGCCGCCGGTTTTTCGAGCAGCGCGGCAAGGCGCTTATCGGGTCTAATATTCACCGCCCGCATACCGCTTGTGGCATGTTCAACATCCGTCGCGTATACAGTAAGGCGGTATTCGCCGCCAATGGAGGTAAGCCTG